>JBDTVX010000250.1:0-8843 GCA_040007015.1 Ferruginibacter sp.
CGGTATCGGTAAAAAACAAGCAGCTAAATCTTTCAAATAGTGGGCCACTTTTACCGGGAATCCGAAATGGATGCCCCTGTTTTTTTTCAAGTTTACTTGAAAATAAACAGGGGCTTTTTTGTGTCAGTATCAAATAAGGAGGTTTACAGAATGATTAACTCAGCCATTTGTAAAATGCGTACAACTTTCCAACTAATTATTTCTGGATGAATTTTTCATGTCATTGGAGCACCAAAACAACGGCCAAGTGTAAAGAACGGATAATGATTTTAAATATATATGTAACTTTTTTAATTATTTAATAAGTTTATATATCTTTATTTTGAATTTTGAAAAGAAATATAATAAAACTAACTGGGCATGATCGAAAAGAAGAAACTATTTCGAAATAAAATTTTAAAAGAGTTGTATTTCAAGGATAATCTTTCATGCGTGGAATTATGCGTTAAAATAAACAAGAGTTTTCCCATAACAGTTAAGTTAATAGAAGACCTGGTTGCAGAGAATTTAGTGATTGAAACCGGCTATGCCCCGTCCACAGGAGGCAGAAGGCCCCTAACCTACGCACTGCAAAAAAATGTAATGTACCTGGTGTCTGTTGCCATGGATCAGTTTGTTACTAAAATTGCGATCATGGATATGCAAAATGATTTTGTATCGCCGGTTGAAAAAATTGTATTGCCCTTGCCAAATAATTCCCAGGCGCTCCAGGTACTAATAGAAAAAATAGCCGAAGTGATTGATTCATCCGGAATACCAAAAGAAAAATTTGTGGGTGTGGGCATCGGAATGCCAGGTTTTGTAGATGTAAAAAAAGGCATCAATTACTCATTTTTACAATTATCCAATAAGAGTATTACAAAACATATCAGCGAAAAAATAGGAATGCCTGTTTTCATTGATAACGATTCCAGTCTTATCGCTTTAGCGGAACTTCGGTTTGGGGCTGCGCGTGGCGAAAAAAATGTAATGGTGGTTAATATCGGATGGGGAGTGGGCCTGGGTTTGATCCTCAACGGGGAACTTTTTAGGGGCCATGAAGGTTTTGCGGGCGAATTTAGCCATATACCTGTTTTTTTAAATGGGAAGTTATGTAGCTGCGGGAAGGCGGGTTGTCTTGAAACCGAAACCTCCCTGTTATTAATTATAGAAGGGGCAAAAGAAGGGATCAGTTCCGGAAGACTTTCCAGGTTAACCTCATTGCCATTGGACGACCTGGAACTTGCCTGCGATTTCATTATGAAAGCAGCAAGGGATGGCGACCAGTTTGCTGTTGAACTTTTTTCAAAGGCGGGCTACAATATTGGTAAAGGGGTAGCCATTCTTATCCACCTGTTAAATCCCCAAAAAATAATCCTCAGTGGCAGGGGCTCGTCTGCGGGTACAATCTGGCTGGCCCCTATTCAACAGGCATTAAATGAGCATTGTATCCCGCGACTTTATCAGAATACAAGTCTTGAAATATCAACATTGGGCATGCATGCTGAACTGGTTGGCGCAGCGGCGCTGGTAATGGAGAATTATGAACGGATACCATTAATAAAAAAGCCTCTCCAGGTATTACAGGAAACTTGATGGATGATGCTTTTAACACCTGTTTTATTCAATCTTCTGTTAAGCGACCCGCTAAAATTTTTATATCAAAATTATTATCTGCTAATTTTTAAAAATCAAAACAACTATTATGAAAAGAAACACAACTCGTTTACTCTTATGCTTATTTGTGGGCATGTGGAGTACGCTCGCCTTTTCACAGGCAAAAAAAACAGTTACCGGCCTTATCAGGGACAATAACGGTAACCCGGCTGCGGGCGTCACTATTAAAGTAAAGGGTACAAAAACAATGGTGGCATCCGATGCCAATGGAACTTTTACAATACAGGCGGCTTCTACCGACGACCTGGTAATTACCTCTATCGGGTTTGAACAGAAAGAACTGCATGTAGGAAACCAATCCGGTATTACGATCACATTGACGTCGGCCACCAATTCCATTGAAGAAGTGGTGGTAACTGCATTAGGGATCAAGCGGGAAAAAAGATCGCTCGGATACTCCCAGGAACAAGTGAAAGGAAGTGAGCTTGCCAAAACCAACGCTCCAAATGTAGTAAGCGCCTTAAGCGGTAAAATGGCGGGTGTGAATGTTACAAGTCCTAACGGCGTAGAGGGTGGCACAACCCGGGTCGTTATTGGCGGAAACAATACCATCCAGGGGAATAACCAGCCACTTATTATTGTAGACGGTATGCCAATGGCAAATGATATTTCATCAACTGCGGCCGATATTACCGCTCCACAGGATTGGGGAAGCCCGATCAACCTGATCAATGCCCAGGACATAGATGAGATGACCGTATTGAAGGGCCCGGCTGCCGCAGCTTTGTATGGCGGTCGCGGTGCAAATGGCGTTATTTTGATCACTACTAAAAAAGGAACTAAGCGCGACGGATTGGGGCTTGAATATAATTTTGGTTACAAAGTAATTAAGCCTTACCGCTTTCTTAAAGAACAAAATGAATATGGCACGGGTGGCATGGTTTCTTTAAATGCACCCCAATATCAAAAGGATGCCAGTGGCAATCCGATGCTCACAGATGGCTGGGTACAATCTTTTGTTGATCAGAATTCAGGCTCCGGACCTTTTGGTATTGATTCCTGGAACCAGGTGAGCTGGCCCGGTAATGGAGTTTCATGGGGACCTAAAATGAGTGGAACAATGATCAAATGGTGGGATGGTACCATGAGGGCGGATGTTCCACAACCTGACAATTTGAAATTATTATACCAAAATGGCTCACAATCCACTCATAACGTTGCAATATCCGGCGGCAATGAATGGGGAACTATGCGGGCATCTTACACCAGGCTTGATAATACAGCGATCATCCCCAATAGTGGCTTCGATCAAAATACATTCAATATCGGTGGCAATATCAGGGCGAGCAAGCGCCTGACTTTTCAGATCAATACTTCCTATTTTACAAGAAATTATCACAATGCACCCATGCTGGGTAATTCAGATGTGGGATCCTGGCAAAAAAGACTGCTGTACAATGTAGGAAGAAATTACAGTGGTGATGATGTGTATAATTATATAAACCCGGATGGTTCGCAAAACAAGCTGGATGGCATTCCCTGGGTAGGCAACAATCGTTACCAGGTATGGAATATGCTGGAAAACAATACCTGGCAGGATAGCCGGAAGTTATTGGCTTCGGTTCAAACCAACTACCAGGCTACTGATTTCCTTGACATCATGTTCAGGGCCAGTACGGATGTCAATAACAACGAATCCAGAACGGTCAATAACACTACCGATGCTGTTGGCGTTGCGGGCGGATCATATAGCCATGGATTATCCAGGGACTATTCCAGCAACTTTGATGTATTGGCAACATTGCACAAAGACAATATTAAAAATTCAAACATTAGTGCAAAGTTATCCGTGGGAGGAACTCAATTTAAAAGATCCATTTACAATCTTTCCGCAAGCACTCCCGGAACCAACTATGGAGTACCGTACTTGCCTTATTTTGGCAATTATACCGGTTCGCCCCAGTCAAACCAGATCCCTACAGAAACCTGGTATGATAAACATTTAAATTCGGTATATGGCTTTTTAAACCTGTCGTATAAAAATTACCTGTTTTTAGATGTTACCAGCAGGAACGACTGGTCTTCAGGCTTGCCAAAGGGTGAATGGTCTTACTTCTTCCCTTCATTTTCAGGAAGCTTTGTTTTCTCGGAAGTAATGCATTTACCCCAGGCTGTCAGTTATGGAAAGTTAAGGGTTGCATGGGCTGAAGGAGCTGTTGATGTTGATCCATACAAGGTAAATACAACTTATACGGTGGGCACATCCGGTGGTCAGCCAACATCTTATATTCCCACAGATTTACCTGCGCAGCATTACAAACCACAAATTAATAAAACAGCCGATATCGGGCTGGAACTGGGCTTCCTGAAAAACAGGCTCGGCCTGGACTTCAGGTATTATAACGGCCGTTCAAAGAACCAGTTACTTACATCTCCTTTACCTGTTTCATCCGGTGTTAGTTCTGCTATCGTTAATTCAGGCGTACTGGAAAATTCAGGCATCGAGTTTATTGTGAGGGGCCGGCCAATTGAAACCCGTGGTTTTAGGTGGGATGTGGCTTTGAATTTTGCTCATAACTCCAACAAACTGCTATCACTTTCTCCCGGCTTAAACAGGGTTGATATGGATAATCTTTGGGGAAATAATGGCTTGTATATCTCAGCGGTGGTAGGCCAGCAATTTGGCAGTATCATGGGGTACGATTATATATATGATCCAAAAACACATTTGCCACTAATGCAGGACGCATCCTCTTTAACAAAAAATGGTTACCCTGCAGGAATGCTTGGAACCGTGTACCAGACCACACAGCAATATGGTGCGATGTCGCCGATCGGTAATGCTACGCCTAAATTTACAGGTGGCATGACCAATACTTTTACATTCAAAGGCGGTATTTCAATCAGCACATTGATCGACTACAGGGTAGGCGGACAAATATGGAGTGGCACTTATGCCACAATGATGCAGCAGGGAACTGCTCCTGAAACTTTGAAAGAAAGAGATGGCGGCGGTTTGCCCTACACAACACCTGATGGCACGCAAACCAATTGGGGCGTGATCTTACCAGGAGTTTACTCGGACGGAAAAATCAACTCAACTGTTGTTCATTACTATTACAAGTATATGGGTTATGGTGTTTGGAGTAGTGGCCCCGACAATCAGAACTGGATACATAGCAATGCTGTTTTAACTGACTCCTGGGTAAAACTCCGTGAAGTATCTATCAACTATGCTTTGCCATCTGCTCTTGTAAAAAAATCAAAAGTATTTCAGTCAGCATCTGTATCATTGGTGGGCAGGGACCTGTTCTATATCTATAGTTCATTGCCCGACAATATTAATCCTGAAGGTATCAATGGTGCCGGAAATGCGCAGGGGATTGAATTTGCTTCATTGCCAGGCTTCCGTTCTATGGGCGTACAGGTAAGGCTTACTTTTTAAAAGAATGACTATTAAATTATTTAAATTATACAAATATGACTAATCATAAAAAATCATTCCTCTTAATATTTGCTGCAAGCTCATTGATGCTTTCCTGCACCAAAGATTTCCAGGATTTAAATACCAAACCAGACCAACCACCATCCACCACCATTGCTCCTTTAATGAATGGTGTGATCGGCACGCTGGTTTTACCTGCCCAGGAGCAGGCAGCGGTACACGTAGACTGGATGTACCCTGCAACACAATTAGCCGGCGAATCTGCTTTATCCGGGTATTTACTACTTAATGGAAGCAGCGATATATGGAACAATTATTACCATGCTTTGCAAAATATAAATTTGATACAGGATAAGATCAATGGGGTAACCGATCAGGAATCTATGAAAAATATCCAGGCGATCCTTTATGTTTTAAGAGCCTACAAAACTTTCAGGGTAACAGACGTTTTCGGAGATATCCCGTTTTTTAATGCGGGTAAAACTTATACCGGCGATGTTTCCTTTTACAGGCCTGCTTACGACGACCAGAAGGTGATATATGATACCTTGTTAAGCAATTTGAAATGGGCGGTTGATAACATCAACACCAACAGTGCCGCGGTAACAGCCGCAGGAAATCCCTATGCCAGCTTAGGCGCTGAAGAAACCTTCTTCAACAATGACCTGTCTAAGTGGCAAAAGTTTGCCAATTCGCTTTTATTGCGCTATTCAATGCAAATGGTTGAAAAGGACGCTGCTGCCGCAACGCCTTATATTACTTATGCGCTTAATAAGAATTTATTTATTGCGGATGGAAGTGATGTTGGAATATGGCCCGCAACTTTTGGAGCATTGGATCTTGCCAACAGGCCATGGTCATTTGGAAGTGGTGGTACCGGTTATCTCCGTATCAGTTCTACCATGTGGAACCTTGTTGCCGATGGCAGGGACAGTTCCGAGGTATTTGATCCCCGCGCTTTTATTTTCGCAGATACCAACGCTTTTGGAAAATGGGCTCCCTATACAATCGGAAGCCCCACTGCTGATAAGGTAAATCCTTATGATTATTCAGGCCCGGTGTCCAATAAAAAAGGGGCGCTTTATTCGCCGCTTAATTTTTTCCTGGTGGTTGACAGGCATTATATTCCTGAATTAATAATGACTGCCGCCGAGACACATTTTTTAAAGTCAGAAGCCTATATGAGAGGCCTGGGAGTTGCTCAGAATACCGCTACCGCCGGTACGGAATATATTGCGGGGGTGACCGCATCCGTCACTTTCTGGGAGTTCATTGCCGCACACACGAATACTGCGGAATCTCCATGGTCGACTGCACAACCTAAAAATTATACACCGGCTCAGCTTGTGCCATTGCTGGCTAATCCAAAGGTTATGTTTACTGCTGATAACGCAGCTAATTTAAAAAAGATATATGCGCAGGAATGGCTGGATAATTTCAGGCAACCATGGCTGGCTTTCAATTTATGGAGAAGGACAGCGGCTACACCGATGGATCCGGCTGCTGTGGAAGACGCTTCTCATGCAACTTTTTATCGTTTGCCTTATCCACAGGATGAAGCTGTAAATAACACCGATAATTACAATGCTCAAATCTCAAAGATTGGTACAAATGCAACCAACATAAAAGTTTGGTGGATGAAATAATAAATTGATTGACCAGGAAGGTATTGATCGTAAATTAAATACAATAGAGTTGGTTCACATACCTGCAACTTAAAAATAACCCTGTCTGACTTAAATGGCAGGCAGGGTTTATTTTTTCACTGTCGGTACATCAATAAATCGTGATGATGATTGAACCTATTTTGAAAAAGATAGCTTGTCCGATAATTAATTTAACTTGGGCGCTGAGCACACTAAAGATCAATGCAAATTTTTTTGTGATAGCTATTGAACATTGATTCTTATTGGTAACGTGCAAACTAAAAGTAGCGGGTTGTAGTAAGGGTCACAGAAAAAATAAACAAGCTGTGAAGACTTTGTGAACTTGAATAATTTTGAAAAAATGAAGACCGGTATATTAAACGATCCGCATGTTGTTGCGGATCATTAAGTGCCAGGTTATTTTGTATTGCTATAAAAATAGAAATCTAAAAATGAAACAAATCTTCGCGTTAATTACCGGCCTGCTTTTTTGCGCCGCTGTGACGGCCCAAACCTATACACCCACACCTGCAAATTTAAAAGCAAGACAGGAATTCAGGGATGACAAATTTGGCCTGTTCATCCATTGGGGGCCATTTAGCATTCCCGGTGATGGGGAGTGGGTGATGAACAATAGAAATATTCCCGTCAAAAATTATAAACGGCTGATGGATTTTTTTAATCCCATTGAGTTCAATGCAGAACAATGGGTAAGCATGGCCAAAAATGCGGGCATGAAATACATCACCCTGATCACGCGTCACCATGATGGGTTTAGCATGTGGGATACAAAATATTCTGATTTCAATATCATGCATTCTCCCTATAAAAAAGATATTGTAAAACTAATGGCGGATGAATGCCATAAACAGGGGATCAAATTGTTTTTATATTATTCCCTGCTCGATTGGGGCCGGGACGATTACCCGCATGAAACAGGTAAAACCGGGCAAGGTACCCAACGAACAGGTAAAGGGAACTATGCCGCTTACCTGCAATTTATGAAAAACCAGTTAACCGAATTATTAACCAATTATGGACCCATCGGCGGTATTTGGTTTGATGGGCATTGGGACCAGACACAGCCTGAAGGGGCAGCGGACCGCACTTCCAGGATCGACTGGAAATATGATGAGATCTATGGGCTTATTCACCGACTGCAGCCACAGGCAATGATCGGCAATAACCATCACATGAGCCCTTTTGCCGGAGAAGATTTCCAGATGTTTGAAAAGGACCTTCCCGGTGAAAATAAATCAGGATTAAGCTTCCAGGAAGCCTCACAGCAATTGCCGGTTGAAACCTGCGAGACGATGAATAATTCCTGGGGCTTCAATCTCACCGACAACAGCTATAAATCTGTAAAGCAGTTAATTCATTACCTCGTAAAAGCAGCGGGCCTGGATGTAAATTTTTTATTGAATGTGGGCCCGATGCCCAATGGGCAAATTCAACCTGAATTTACAGATACCTTAAAAGCGATCGGTTCCTGGATGCAGGCAAATGGGGAAACGATCTATCATACAAGGGGCAATATTTATCCATTGCAGAACTGGGGCGTGATCACTGTAAAAGACAAGATCATGTATGTTCATATCATACAGCAACCAAAACAGCAATCATATATTTTTATACCGGAGTTCAAAGGAAAAATTATTTCAGCGTCGCTCAGGGCCGATAAAAAAAATATTAAGTTCAGGCAAATGCCGGAAGGAACTTTTATTTATCTTGATGGGGTAAAGCTGGATGAAATTGATACGATTATTCAATTGAATATGTAATCTGCTTAATAATGAATAATGAATAATTATTTCAATGCCAAAATTATGCTGATTATCAGAAGAACTTTAAAATCGAATGAAAATTCAAAAATTTATTCAATTTAAAAAATGACCTAATAATCTTAAGCAATGTCAGGAATAATCTAATTAAATAATTTAAAAGAGATACCTTAACCCAAAGCAGTAGCGATTTAATAAATTATTCATTATTCATTATTCATTATCAATTATTCATTAAATTAAAATTATGAAACGAAATGAATTTATAAGAAATACAGGTTTGCTGGGTGCGGGATTATTTTTAAAGGATATTGCTTTCGCCAACGCCTATGCGCAGTTTCCGGTGGTGCGTGTTCCGTATGACAAAAGAAAATT
>JBDTVX010000251.1:0-8809 GCA_040007015.1 Ferruginibacter sp.
TCCTGCCACAAAGAAAAATCAATACCATTGAAAGATGTAACCGTGATCCAGGCCACCGGAAGCATTCAAAATAAGATGGATGAGTTCCGCCACCTGTTAGGCGACCAACTGAATACTACTACCGGCCTTACGGTTGGCCGGCGGGAAATTAACTGGGATGGTGTACCTGATTCATTGGTAGGAAAAGACCTCCCCCTGGATTTTTTTAACCCTAGCTCGCCCGGTGCGCCACAGGCACGCCAAAGAGGCCTGACATATGCTGCTGCAGGGCATTTTCAGGTGAGCAGTAATAATTTCCGGGATGTAAACAGCAATGCAGCCGGGCAATTTCAAGCCTTTAGCGGCGATAAGGTATTTGCGAATATCAGCAGCAATGCCTGGGAAATTGAAGTGCAAAAGGCGGGGGAGAATATTGCCGCTTCCACCAGAGGATTTGGAGTGGTGTTTTCTGATGTTGACCTGCCCAATTCCACATCACTGGAATTTTTTAATGGTGATAAAAGCATCGGGAAATATTTCGTTCCACCGCATGATGCGGGCAGCAGTTTTTCTTTTTTAGGGGTCTATTTTAACGGGGCCGAACGCATCACCCATATCCGGGTACAGCATGACGGAGTTTTGGCAGATGGGCAAAAAGATATATCCGATAAAGGACCATCAGACCTGGTGGTATTGGACGACTTTTTATATAGCGAGCCTGTTGTGAACTAAACTTTTCAAAAAACAACGCGAAAAAGTTAATCAATGGTATGTCGTACTAGTATGATAATTTTTGCTTTTTGCCAAAAAGAAAAAATAATAAGATCATAATTGCAATGATTATGCTGTAAAAAATCAAGGCCGACTCAAAAAATAAACATGCAGATCAGCACAATAAAAAGTTATCATTTTTAAAGAATGGCTGCTGGAAGTCAAACCCAGTGAATACTTAAAAAAGATTGAGTATTTTTATAGGTAATAAATTTCCCAGGATGCGCGACCGGCTGATAATAATTATTCTGCTAACGTTTACGGTTAAAAATATTGCAGCACAAAAGCCTTATCTCTACTTCAATAAGCTGACTACCCAAAATGGCTTATCGCACAATAAGGTAAATTGTATCATGCAGGACCGGCGGGGTTTTATCTGGATTGGCACCGACGATGGACTGAACCGCTATGACGGGCATAATTTTACCATTTTTCGTCACCAGCCCAACAATGCTACTACGCTTTCCGGTAATATCATCACTGATCTGCTGGAGGATGAAAAAGGGATATTGTGGATAGCCACCGCAGACGGGGGGTTAACCAGGTACGATTACCGTCTTGCGCCACTGCAACAGTTTAAGCAATATAAGCACCTTCCCGGGGATTCTGCTTCCATACCAGTCAATATTGTAAATGCAATGATACAGGATAGCTATGGTTTTTTATGGCTGGCTTCAGGAGGCAAATCAATTTTAAGATTTAACAAACAAACCGGTCGTTTTGAAGAACCTGTAAGGACAGGCACAAAAAATATCCTGGACCTGGCGATGGACAATAATGGCGTGATCTGGGCTGGCCGGGCCGGAGGGGGGATTTTAAAAGTGAATACAAAGGACCTCAGTTATCAGATGGATAAACGCTATTATAATTTGTATGCTAATTTGCCCCATGCTACGGTTAGCTCAGTTTTCAGGGATAAAACGGGAAATATTTGGTATGGCTCCTGGGATAAACTGCTATTCCGCTACAATGCACTCACCAAACAGGAAGAATTTTTTGGTAAAAGCAAGCGCCCGTATGATTTTCCGAACGACGATATTCTTTCTTTTGCAGAAGATACTTTAGGCACGATTTGGATGGGTGGAAGATACAATGGATTGACCCTGTATGACCGGCAGCACGAAAGGTTTTATAATTATCAATACGATGTATCACTGGATGGAACGGTTGCGGATAATCATATCAGCAGCGTATTTATCGATCGCTCAGGAATGGTATGGCTGGGTACCAATAAAGGAATCAGCGTTTATAACCCTTCCCAGCAGCCTTTTGTACAAACATTTTTGTCCGGAAAGAACAGTAATTTAACCATCTATGATTTCTACCGTGATGGCCTGGACAATTTGTGGATCGGCACCAGTGATGGATTATTTATGAGGAAGCAAGGAAGTGATTTATTTACACAGCGTAAGCTGACTTATAATGGCGCGTCCCTGGTCATATCAAAGATTTTTGCCGGCGAAGATGGAACGATCTACCTGGGCACCAGCTTTTCCCTGTTTGTATATGATCCCGTTAATAATACCCTCCATCTATTGCCTAATACGGAAAAGGACGCAGTGATGTACAAGATCATTGATTCGAGGGTGGTTTCTTTGGTAAAAGATACCATCGATCATCACCCGGTATTGATCGTTTCGCCCTATGGCCACTACCTGTCCTATTATGATTTTACCGATCAGCGTTGGGTATCCCGGACCGATACGGTTAAAAAAATCGTGGAGCGTTTTAATTTAAAAGATAACCTTGTCAGAAAAATATATAAGACCAGGTCGGGAAAGATTTGGCTGGCTACAAACAGATATGGATTGGGTGAATGGGGCAACCAACCATCGCCGTTTGTAAATTTCTATGGGAATGACCCTTCGGATACCTCTTCTTTGAGCAATAATAATGTATATGATCTTGCTGAAGATGGGTATGGCAATTTATGGGTGAGCACCTATGGAGGGGGTGTTAATTATTTTAATACAAAAACAGGAAAAGCAACGCATATCGATGTAACCAGCAATTTAGTAGAAGGATTGGAAATAGATGGAAATGGATCGGTTTGGATGGTAAGCAATGGCAATTTACAGAAGTATGATCCTGTTTTGAAAACCAATTCAAATTTTGTGTTGCCCGATCTTGAAAAATCAGGTGGCATAAGCCGGGATATTTATAAAGATGACAAAGGTATTATGTATGTGGCAGGGAATAATTACTTTATTCAATTTGATCCGCATACTATAAAACCGGTAACTACACAGCCGGCGGTTTTTCTTACTGATTTCAAGATATTTAATACCTCCTATAGCCATTTGCTGTTTAGTAAAGGCATAGTGCTGAGGTATGATCAGAATTTTTTTGCTTTTGAATATTCTGCGCCGGAGTTTTTTAAGGGGCAGGTTGATTATTCATTTATGCTGGCAGGTTATGATAAAGACTGGATCGAAGCAGGCGAGCGTAATTTTGCCAATTATTCAAACCTTTCCAGCGGCGATTATACTTTTAAAGCAAGGGCAACAGACCGTAAGAGCAATTGGAGCGGGGAATATGCGTCGGTGAAAATCACCATTATACCACCTGTGTGGAAGAGATGGTGGTTCTATTTGATAGCTGCTTTTATCGTGGCTGCAGCCATCTATGTATTTTACCGCTATCGTATCAGCGAACTACTGAAGCGGCAGGCCATCCGGAATAAAATTGCACAAGACCTCCATGATAGTGTGGGCTCCACCCTGAGCAGTATTTCTGTGTACAGCCAGGTGGCCAAAATACAGCAGGAAAAAGGCAATTATGAAGGACTGAAAGATGTGGTGCAAAGGATCAGCACTACCTCCACTGATATGATCTCTGAAATGAACGATATTGTCTGGGCCATCAATCCACGAAATGATAGCATGGAAAAGATATTGGAGCGAATGGAATCCTTTGCCAGGCCATTGCTTCAGACAAAGAACATTGTATTTGATTTTAATTACGACAACGGGTTGCTGCAGGTAAACTTAACCATGGAACAGCGAAAGAATTTTTACCTCATATTTAAGGAATCGGTGAATAATGTGTTGAAATATTCCGGGGCGGGTCACCTGGAAGTGACGATAAAATTAAGCCAGCACAACGTGATCTTAATTGCCAAAGATGATGGCGTTGGTTTTGATACGGCCCATATCAAGGCACTGGCTGCAAAATCACTTTCAGGCAATGGACTCGGTAATATGAAAAGAAGGGGCGCGGAAATGAAGGGGGAATGTTTTATAGAAAGCGCTTCGGGCAAGGGTGCTGTGGTGAAACTTATATTCCCGGTAATATAGGCGATGAACCGTTGTTAAAAAATAAATGATTTATAACAGGCTACCGGCAAAAATTTATTATTTTTATTATTCGCTGATGCAACTTTACAATAATAAAACAACCTTTTCATAAAAAACAAAAATGAGTGTAATGATCAATGATAAAGTTAAGATACTGGACACTGAAATCCTTTCCAATAATTGGTACACACTCAAAAAGATTACGTATGAATATTTAAAGAATAACGGCACCCGGCAGTTGCAAAGCAGGGAAGCATACGACCGGGGGAACGGAGCGGCTATTTTGCTGTATAACAAAGGGCAAAAAACTGTGATCCTCACCAGGCAGTTTCGCTTACCTTCCTTCGTTAACGGCAATACTTCCGGGATGCTGATAGAAGCCTGTGCCGGCCTGCTCGACAATGATAATCCCGAGGATTGTATCAGGCGTGAAACAGAAGAAGAAACGGGGTATAAAATTTCACATGTCCGGAAAATATTTGAAGCATATATGTCGCCTGGCTCTGTAACAGAAATATTGTATTTTTTTGTAGCTGAATATACCAATGAAATGAAAGCAAATGAGGGAGGTGGAATTGACCACGAGGAAGAAGATATTGAAGTATTGGAAATAGATTTTGACGACGCAGTACAAATGATCAAAACGGGTGAAATTAAAGATGCCAAAACAATTATGCTGCTGCAGTATGCTCAATTGAATGATTTGATGGGTAATGGATAATTGTTGAATGAATGCCCCACGGGTACATTGAATTTAATTAAAAAGAATCACCATGATAAAAGAACATATTGAACAATTATTTGCAAGGGATCTGCAAAAGCTTACAAAGGAAATAGAGGCTTATGAAGACGAATCGGTGATTTGGCAAACCATTAACGGAATAAATAATTCAGCAGGAAATCTTTGCCTGCACCTGTTGGGGAATCTGAACACCTATATCGGAAGCACACTGGGAAATACGGGGTACATCCGGAACAGGGAACAGGAATTTTCATTGAAAAATATACCCAAGTCACATTTGCTGGAAGAAATCGGTAAAGTGAAAATAATCATTGAAAACACTATTAACTCATTAACGGATGATCAGCTATCCAAAAATTACCCGGATGATATTTTAGGTTATCCCATGAGCACCCATCAATTTTTAATACACCTTATTGGTCACCTGAATTATCATTTGGGCCAGATAAATTATCACCGCAGGATATTAACAGCGATTAAAAACCAGGTTGAAAATTTTATCCAAAAAACTAAAACTTAACCGCAAAAGCCTGGTTGCATTTGTTCAATACGTCAGCATGGCAGACATATATGTATAAATAAATTTCACTATGAAGGATACCAAAGATAACTTTACGAACCAGTCGAACAAATACGCAAAATACAGGCCTGCATACCCATCCCATCTTTATAGTTTTTTGTATTCACTTGTTAAAGACAATGGCGCTGCCTGGGATTGTGGCACAGGCAACGGGCAGGTAGCAATAGTGCTGTCAGATTTTTTTGACCAAGTATATGCAACGGACATCAGTGAGCAGCAAATAAAGAATGCCGTTCCCAGGGAGAATGTTTTTTATAGTGTTGAAAGAGCTGAAAGTACTTCATTTGCGGATAATAGTTTTGGCCTGGTAACCGTAGCACAGGCGATACATTGGTTTGATTTTGAAAGTTTTTATAAGGAAGTGAACAGAACCCTCAAACCAAACGGGATCCTTGCTGTAATTGGTTATGGCCTTATAAGAATCGATCATGAAACCGATCCCGTCATTGACAGTTTTTATCATGATGTCATTGGGCCGTATTGGGATAAGGAAAGAAAATATGTTGACGAAAATTATCAAACCATACCATTTCCTTTTAATGAAATAAGGGCGCCGGTATTAGATAATATTTTTGAATGGACGCGGGAGGAATTTACGGGTTACCTTGAAACATGGTCCGCAGTGCAACATTATATTAAGGCAGAAAATAAAAACCCTGTACCCTTAATAAGCGCGGAGCTGGAAAAAATATGGCCAAAGGGTGAAACCAAAAAAGTACAATTTCCCATACTGCTCAGGGTGGCAAAAATAAAAAAGTAGCAGCAACATAATAAAAAACAAATTGGCAAAAGATATTGTAAAGGTACCGGTTGATGTAGAACGATTGCTGCCTGTACCTGACAGAAAACTGCCTGCGCTGATAAAATCATTGACACCGGGCGACTGGCATAAACCGACCATAGCAAAACTATGGACAGTTAAGGATGTAGCAGCGCATTTACTGGAGGTAATATCCGAATACTTTCCATGCATAAGACCCGGGCAATTAAAAGATAAGGTACGGATCGAAGGCGATAACCGGCTGGGTGAAATTGCCTTATCAATGGTGTCCGTTATGGCTTGATTTTGGGGAAATGATCCGGCATTATAATTTTTGCTCTCACCGGGTTTGGGGATAGGTAGGTTTTATAAAATAGCTGTCCTTTGTTTTAAACTAAGCGCCATGTCACTACGCATTACAATATTTGACGATAATAAAAACATAAGGGAAAGCATCTCGATGTTATTGGCAACCGTTCCCGAATTTGAAGTAGTGGGATCATATAGTCATGTGCTGGATTGCGTGGAGGATATTGGTGAAAGTAATCCCGATATTATTTTGATGGATATAGAAATGCCCGGCATGTCGGGCATTGAAGCTGTAAAGAAAATAAGGGCCACTTACCCGCAGATCCAGGTATTAATGCAAACCGTATTTGAAGATGATGACCGTGTGTTTGATTCCATTTGTTCGGGCGCCTCGGGATATATTTTGAAAAATCATTTGAATACAAGATTGGTGGATGCTATCAATGAATTGCAATATGGCGGTTCACCCATGAGCCCTTCCATTGCCCGAAAAGTATTGGGGAAACTGCAGGCGCATTCGGTTGATATCCGTCCGCAGGAAACGATGGATTACCAGCTTACTCCCCGTGAAAAAGAAGTGCTGGCCTGTATTGTGGAAGGATTGAGTTATAAGATGATCGCGGATAAACTGCGCATTAGTTATGAAACGGTGCGCAGCCATGTAAAGAAAATTTATGAAAAGCTGCACGTTGCTTCGTTAACTGAAGTGGTTGCAAAAGCCATTAACCAAAGAATTGTGTAGAAGGAGAAACAAACCTGGCAACCCAGCAGCGGCAAATGAAACCATTATTAATTGAAGGGGAATATGTTTTTTGCTCCCTCCATGACATAAATGAATAGTATTGGCAGAAAGCAATTGCGATGTTCCGGGAAAAAGAAGCCGCCACGTTGATCATCGACCGGGCAACGGCTGATGAGCTTCACTTATCATACCAGCTTGTTTGATCGTGGATAACCCTCACTGTTCATTCATCCCTTGAAGCGGTGGGGTTAACTGCCGCTTTTGCTACTGAACTGTCTAATGAAGGGATCAGCTGTAATGTTGTTGCGGCTTTTTATCACGACCCTATTTTTGTAACACAAAAGGATGCGGGTAAAGCAATAAAGGTATTGCAAAATATGGGGCAGCCAGGTGCACCTGTTTGATGAACTATCCCTAATTTTATATTCATGGATAAAATGCATCACTATTCTGTAGCGGTAGAATGGACAGGTAACACCGGCAGGGGAACGAAAAATTACCGTGCGTATGAACGGAGTCATATTATCTCCCTTGAAAATAAAGCTACCATAGCAGGTTCGTCCGATCCTGGTTTTCGGGGCGATAAAAAAAAGCATAGTCCTGAGGACCTTTTTGTAGCTTCAATAGCAGCCTGCCACATGCTTTGGTATTTACATCTTTGCTCGGATGCCGGGATAATAATTACAGATTACATTGATCATGCCACAGCAACAATGACAGAGGGTTCCGAGGGCAGTGGGAGATTCACAGAAGTCACACTTAACCCTGCCGTAACAATAACAGACGAATTAATGGTAGCAGCGGCAGAAGCGCTTCATCAGAAAGCAAATGCGTTGTGCTTTATAGCGAACTCCTGCAATTTCCCGATACACCATCAACCTGTTATTTCAATAAAAAGCCATTAAGCCAATTTTGCGTTTCTCCCCCATTATAACTAACCTTGGCGGGTGATCCGTATCCCGTATTTGGTGATTTATTTTTTTGATTTCCTGCCGCAACTTCGCACCTCAAGACAAAATTTTTATTCATGAAAAATTTATTCGGCAGAGCGATCCATTTCCTTTTAAAATTGGTGGATAAAATATTTGCGCCCCTGAAAGGACTCCCTGTTCCTGATTTTAACAACATTTATGATGAGACAATTCTTTGATGTAAAAAATTTCAGGGGCATGCAGGTTGTTAGAAAAGGGCGATACCAGTTTAAGTTTACTGTATGATTTATGTTTCGGTCTCATTTTCCAGCTCCATAGGAGCTACGTGTTTATAGAAATAATTATCGATCCTGAATTTTGCTCCGTGGGAGACCCGTAAATTACGCGGCACCTACGGAGCCGTGCTTTAAAATAATGATTAATTAATCTGGATGAGATCAGAAACACTTAATAGGATTATATAAAAGAGCAACAAAAAATGTTGCCCCAAAATTTTATATAAATGCTATCCATATCAGAGAAAAATACGCATCATTCAATTACCCACTTTCTTTTTCAGGTTCTCATCTATTGCATCCAGGAATTCTTCCGTGTACAAATAATGGTCGCCATGACTTACTTTATTACCATGGATACATACTGCAAGATCCTTGGTCATTTTACCGCTTTCCACTGTTTCTATACATACTTTTTCCAGC
>JBDTVX010000252.1:0-8733 GCA_040007015.1 Ferruginibacter sp.
ACCAGCTTTACTATAATGCAATTAAAGAAGTTTCTTCTTATGCAAAGGAATATGGTAAAAGTAAAGGGAAGACGGTAAGAGTTTATATACCTACGCATTCACTGGTCAATTATTCTTCATGGAAGATCGTTAGCCCAGAGGCAAGCCTGGCATCATTACCAGGTATTGATGGTTATATTGCCCAGGTTTGGACGGGTACTTCCAGGGAGCCTGTATATTACAATGGCAAAAAGAAAGAGCGGGTGTTTGAGAATGCCTTTCTTGAATATGGTTCAATGGTTTCGATGACGGCGCCCACAAAAAGAAAATTATTTTTTTTAACGGATCCAATTGAAGACTGGCCCAGGGACTGGCAGGATTATCGACAAAACTACCAGGCAACTTTTACTGCCAAGCTAATGTATCCCATGGTGGCAGACTATGAAGTAATGCCATGGCCGGAGTGCATCTACACACGGCCATATAAACTCGCAAACAGCGAGGAAAAAGTTTTAATCCCCAGGTATTATTCTACCCAAATACAGGTAATGATAAATGCCCTGAATTTTATGCCTGTTAGTTCCAATAAGATTTCAGGTCAGAAGGGAATCGGTGTATTGATGGGAAATTCATTGATGTTTCAAAGATTTCCGACCCATGATGGTTTTGAAGACCCTCAGTTTTCTAATTTTTATGGGCAAACCCTCCCCTTATTGAAACTAGGTGTGCCGGTAGAAACAGTGCACATGGAAAACCTGAATTATCCTGCCACACTAAAAGACACCAAAGTGCTGATCGTTAGTTATTCTAACATGAAACCTGTTTCACCGAAGGTGCACGAGTACATTGCAAACTGGGTAAAAAAAGGCGGTGTATTGATTTACGCGGGTAGTGATGATGATCCATACCAAAAAGTGATGGAATGGTGGAACACTAACGGTAATGAATACAAGGCGCCATCAGAGCACCTGTTCCAATTATTGAATATAAAGGTGGCGGCGGGTTCAGATGATCAAAATTTCAAGGTGGGGAGGGGTAGTGTGTACGTGATACGTAAAAACCCAAAAGAATTTGTAATGAACAGCGATGGAGGCAAGCCTTTTGTTGATGTTGTAAAGAGGGCGTATGAAATGGATGCGAAAGCGGGTAAACTGGTATTTAGAAATTCACTCTATTTAAAAAGGGGCCCGTATGATATAATTTCTGTAATGGACGAAAGTGTCAGCGATGATCCACTGGTGGTGAATGAAAAAGTGATCGATCTTTTTGATCCTGAATTACCAGTACTCAACAAAAAAACAGTGGAGCCAGGGCACCAGGCATTCCTGTATAATTTGAGCCGTGTTAAAGATAAAAAATTCCCGCAGGTCTTAGCATCCGCTTCACGGATATATGATGAAAAGAGAAAACAAGGTGAGTATTCATTCATCTCAAAAAGCCCCTTGAATACTACCAACAGTATTCGTATTCTTTTGCCGGAGGAACCAAAGAAAATTACGCTGACTGATGCAAAGCGAAATCAAATAACTGATCTAAAAACCACGTGGGATGCGTCTTCCCATACTACGTATTTAAGTTTCGGGAATGACCCGGAAGGCACTACGATTACGATCAGCTGGTAAAGTCTTTTCATTGTATCTTTTCTAAAAAACAATTAGGCGTAACGGTTAGCAAAACATGTTTGATAAGCTTGCCGTTTTCACCTTTATCAAAATAAGAATCAGATGATCAAACGAATTTATCTTTATACCTTGCTACAGGTATTTGCGGGCGTGCTTGTGGCAAAGGAAAAAGACCCGGTAGACTATGTGAACACGCTGCAGGGAACCAATTCAAAATTTGAACTCACAAGAGGCAATACGTATCCCACAACAGCCTTGCCTTTCGGAATGCATACGTGGACACCCCAAACAGGTAAAAATGGGGACGGCTGGAAATATCAGTATTTTAAAAATAAGATTCGTGGTTTTCAACAGGCGCATCAGTGCAGTTCCTGGACTACAGATTACTGCGTTTTTTCTTTTATGCCTGTCACCGGGAAATTGGTGGTGAATGAAGATGATCGCGCTACTGCTTTTAGCCATGACAATGAAATTGCAAAACCAAATTATTACAGCGTCAAATTAGACAATGGTATTGTTGCTGAGATGTCACCAACAGAACGCGGCGCGCATCTTCGATTCAGTTTTCCGAAAGGCGGTGCCAGCTATCTTGTCCTTGATGGTTACACCGGATTCAGCGGTGTAAAAATTTTCCCTGGAGAAAGAAAGATAACAGGCTATGTAAGCAATAATAAAAACAACAGGAGAAACCTGATCAAAAGTTATTTTGAAATTATTTTCGACAAGCCCTTCAAATCTTACGGCACCTGGGAAAACCGGGAGAATAACATACAGGAAAAGTCAACTCAGGGAGAAGGCAAAGGGATCGGAGGCTACGTTCAATTTAAAAATGGTGAAAGAGTGCAGGCTAAGGTTGCTTCCTCTTACATTAGCCCCGAACAGGCCGGTGTAACCCTTCAGGCAGAGTTAGGTAGTTTCCAAAGCCTCGACGATACAAAAGCTGCAGCAGCAAAAATCTGGAATGAACATCTCGGCAGAATTATGGTTGAAGGAGGTACAGAAGAAGAAAAAGCTACTTTTTATTCCTGCTTTTTCAGAGCCAGTCTTTTCTCAAGACAATTTTATGAGATTGATAAAAATGGAAAGCCTTATTACTTCAGTCCATATGACCTGAAAATACATGATGGCTACATGTTTACTGATACTGGCTTTTGGGACACATTCAGAGCGCAGTTTCCGTTGAATGTTTTGCTTTACCCTACAATGCACGGCAGATATATGCAGGCGCTGCTGGCTGCCCAGCAACAATGTGGATGGCTTCCTTCATGGTCATTCCCTGGCGAGGGCGGAAGTATGATTGGAAACCATGCTATTTCGTTACTGGCTGATGCCTGGGCAAAAGGTATCACGACATTCGACCCGGAAAAAGCGCTGCAGGCTTACCTGCATGAAGCCACTAACAAAGGGCCCTGGGGCCCATCCAACGGCCGGGATGGTTGGAAAGAATATTTTGAACTGGGTTATGTGCCTTATCCAAAATACAGGGAAGCCACCGCCAAAACCCTCGAGTACGCCTATGATGATTTTTGTGGATACCAACTGGCTAACCTGACCGGCAATACCTTTTACATGAATATTTTTCAGCGGCAGATGTACAACTATAAAAATGTTTTCGATTCCACAGTTGGCTTTATGAGAGGCAAAGATATAGACGGTACCTGGGAGCCTGAATTTGACCCGACCAGGTGGGGTGGCCCATTCACAGAGGGAAATGCCTGGCATTGGGAATGGTCCGTATTTCATGATGTGCAGGGTCTGATCAATTTGCTGGGCGGTAATAAGACCTTTATCGCCAAACTTGATTCGGTATTTACGGTGCCCAATTCTGTAAATGTAGGTTCTTATGGTAGTATGATTCATGAGATGTCAGAAATGGTGATGGCAGATATGGGCCAGTATGCACACGGTAACCAGCCCATTCAGCACATGATCTACTTGTATAACTATGCAGGCCAACCATGGAAAGCACAGCAACATGTGAGAGAAGTAATGAGTAAACTATACAACTCCACAGAGAATGGCTATCCGGGCGACGAAGACCAGGGTCAAACTTCTTCCTGGTATGTACTAAGCGCCCTGGGGATTTACAGTGTTTGTCCGGGCACAGATCAATATGTAATAGGCAGCCCGGTATTTCAAAAGGCGACTATCACATTGGAAAATGGAAAACAATTTAAAATAGAAGCAAAAAACAACAGCAGGGGAAATTGCTACATTCAGTCGTCAACGCTTAATGGCGAAACATATAGTCATAATTGGGTGCGGTATAGTGATATTGTAAATGGCGGTAAATTAGCTTTCGGCATGGGTGATGCACCAGCCTTACAAAGGGGGATATCAGAAGCGGACAAACCTTTTTCACTTACAAAAAACAAACTTAAGTAGTAATTGATATGACACCGGCCGTACGGTAATTTTCTACCATGCATTCAAAAAATTATTGATTGATTGAAATAGTTTATAAAATATTCCCACGAATATAATCGGACTTTTAAAAAAAATCCGGTTGTTTTCCGGGTAATGATTCAAAAATTTCAACCTGGCTTAAAAAAATTGATATGGCAAATTTTTTTCTTTTTATTTTTTTCTGTTGCTGCACATTGCAGGCAGCGTCTCAGCAACACCATATTAATGTTGCCACTGAACTCTACAAACTCTCATCACCGGATGATCTGCCAAAGTATGAAGAGAATAACTTCGTACACCAGTTTTCGTCTTATGATACTACCGGCAATAATGATGATGGCTTTAGCGGCAAATATTCCTTCATTCGCAAAAACCCCGATAGCTCTCTTGTGCTTTTTGAAATGAAAGGCAGTGGGGTGGTCAACAGGATATGGACGCCTACGCCTAATGAAGACACGCTGGATTTTTATTTTAGCGCAAGTAATACTCCGTCCTTTTCTATCAAATTTTCCGACCTCTTTTCCGGTAAAATTTATCCCTTCACGTTACCCCTATGTGGCAACCAGCTTGGCGGCTATTACTGTTATTTCCCCATTCCATATCATGATGGATGCAAAATAGTTACACGGGGAAAGAATATGCAGTTCTATCAAATTCAATGTAGACAATATCCTGATGCCGCTAACGTTCAAAATTTTCATCCGGCACTCAGCAAAGCCGAAATGGCTGCCTGCAAACGCCTGGGCCTGTCATGGGCCCAATCATTCGATCCATCCGTGGGAGATGACCTCAGCCTAAAGAGAATTCACACCGATACAACTATTGCCGCGGGCGGCGCTATCACACTTGCCTCCGTTACTAATGGCGGTAGAATTGTCGGAATTAAGCTGAAACCTGCCGAAGCATTCGCCGGGCTTCAAAAGCAAATTGACATTCGCATCTCGTGGGACGATGAAAAGTATCCCGCAGTTTATGCGCCTGTTGCAGATTTTTTTGGTTATGCATTTGGGAAGACTTCTATGCAGAGCCTGTTACTGGGTTCTGCAGAAAATATTAGCTATTGTTATTTTCCTATGCCGTTTGATTCTAAAGCGAAAATTGAATTAATTTACCGGCCCCTGGAAAATGAAAAGGTAGTAGAGCCTATGCGCATCATCGCCGATGTTTTTATTTCTGCTAAAAAACGAGATAAAGAAAAAGAAGGGAGATTTTATGCTTATTGGAATAAAGAAGCCAACTGTCCTTTGGGAAAACCATTTGAATTTTTAAAAGGCAATGGAAAAGGTCATTACGTAGCAACTATCCTGCAGGCCCAGGGTAGAAATCCTGGCATGACTTTATTTTTTGAAGGAGATGATGTTACAAATATTGACGGACAAATGACCATGCATGGTACCGGTTCAGAAGATTATTTTAACGGTGGCTGGTACGCTCTCTTAGATCGCTGGGACAGGAAGATGAGCCTGCCTTTGCATGGTTCATTGGATTATTCATTGCCGTTTGCGCGTACTGGCGGCTATCGTTTGTTTTTACCTGATAAAATGACTTTTGAAAAAAGTATCAATCACACTATTGAGCATGGGCCTGAGAATAACAATATCCCTGTTGACTATACGTCGGTGGCGATGTATTATGCATCGGCGCAAGTCAATCGATCGCAGTTGCCGGCTAACGAATTAACAACGGTGTATGTACCCGATACAATGATGGTGTATCGTCAGCTAATGGAATTTAGTTTTGACGGAACTTTTACTATGGACGGCAATTCATTTATTGCAAGAAATGGGGGGCACTTGAAAGTTGGGCTGTCGGATATACCACACGGTAATTATCAATTATATGCTGATGGGGAAACCAGTGACGATGGCGCAACTATTTCGCTTTGGCAAAGGCAAACACGAATAAGCGATAATATCAGTTTTTTTTCTTCCGGCAAAATTAGAAAGAAAATATACCTTGGCGACATCGCTATAGATGAATTTAGAAATTCAATTACCATCCATTTCAATGCCGATGAAAATAAAAAAGTGAACATTGAACGTCTGATCTTAATAAGGATAAGATCATAAGGGGGAGTTTGCAGAAAAACCACGGAAATTTCATGTTGTAGCCGGCATTGTGAACGCCCGTCTAAAATATTATGATCTTTAATAATAAAAATAAACCGTAGTTTATAGGTTGCTTGCAGTAAAATACTGCCAGGCGCCTTATAGTTTTAGCGCATCGTACACGTTCTGCCGGGCCGGCTTGCCAACATCATAGTTCTGAAACCTTATGTATTTTAAATCATCCTACAACTTCTTAAACCAATGGTGTAGCTAATTTTATTTTTAATCGCAGGGTATTTCATCCCTGGATAATTATTAAAAGGATATTATGCATTTTCCAGATTATTAGCTCACCCTATTTTTTTATATCTTGTGTGGATATGAAAAAAAATTATCTACTTACCGCAGCATTTTTTTTTATCCTTACCAATGGTTTTACTCAAAAACGCACATCAAACAAGCAGGAAGTTGATTATGTAAATCCGCTTATTGGAACAGCGGCTACCGGCTTTGAAAAAGGTTTAGATGGAGGGGGAACTATGCCAAGTGTAGGGCCTCCGTTTGCTATGACGAATTTTGTAGCTCAAACCGGCGAAAGTAAAATGAGCCGGATGAATTATTTTTATGAAGACAGTAGCATTATTGGCTTCTTAGCTTCGCATCAGCCTACAGTTTGGATGGGAGATTATGGGTATGTTTCGGTTATGCCACAAACCGGCGATCTTAAATTATTGCCAAAAGACCGCGCACTGAATTTTAAACATGAAAATGAAGTTGCCACGCCTTACTATTATTCGGTTTTATTGGATGCGCCCAGCAAGGCCAACATCAAAGCGGAAATTGCAGCGGCTTCACGTTGCGCGATCTTTCAGTTTACATTCCCTGCTTCGCAGGATGCACATATTATTATCCAGGGAATTAATTTAAATCCGGAATTAAAGGATTGGGCTAATGATTATGATGAGCGTATTAAAAAGATGAAGGGTTATGTAAAAATCAACAAGGCCAAAAATGAAATAACAGGATATAACCCTGATAGGATGTCTGCCCAGATAGGGCCTGATCTTCCAAATTTTAAAGGATATTTTGTTTTACAATTTGATAAGCCCTTTGCTTCTTTTGGCACCTGGGATGGTGATAAAATAAATTCATTATCAGTTGAACAGTTTGGAACAAAGATGGGAGCATACATCAGCTTCCAAACACATACTGATGAGAAAGTACGGGTGCGGATTGCCACTTCCTTTATAAGTATTGAACAGGCGAAAAAAAATCTCTCCATGGAACTGGAAGGCAGAAGTTTTAATGATGTTGTCCGCTACACACGGGATCAATGGCAAAAAGATCTGAGCAGGATTAAAGTGAATGGCATTACTGAAGACCAGCGATCCATTTTTTACACGGCCATGTTTCATACAATGCAGTTTCCCCGCGAAATGTCTGAATACGGAAAATATTACAGCGCTTTTGATGATAAAATTCATAATGGCATTTCATATACCGATTTCTCATTATGGGATACTTACAGGGCACTCCATCCATTGTTAATCTTTACACAGCCCGCACGAATTAACCCGATGATAAAGGCCATGCTGCAAATGTACAAGGAAGGCGGCAGGTTGCCGATGTGGCCCAACCCTGCTGAAACAAATATTATGATTGGAACGCATGCGGATGCAGTTATCGCAGATGCATTTCTAAAAGGGTTTCATGGTTATGACGTATCACTTGCCTACCAGGCGCTATTAAAAGATGCAATGATTCCCCCGGATAATGATACTACCTTACCCTATGGGGACAGGGATAAGTGGACGGGTTATGAAGCGCAGGCTGGCTTAACCTATTTTAAGAAGCTGGGCTATGTGCCCGTAGATAAAACTGCCGAATCGGTATCCCGCACCATTGAATATTCAGTGGATGATTATGCTGTGGCACAATTGGCAAATGCATTGGGAAAAACAAATGACTATAAGCAACTTCTGCAATTAAGTAAAAATTATAAAAATTTATACAATGCGGAAACAGGATTTATGCTCCCGAAAAAACTGGATGGGCAGTTCGATAAAAAAAATAAACCAGGTGGATGGGATGGCTTTACGGAAGGCAATCACTGGACTTATGCTTTTGGAGCAATGCATGATGTACCCGGTATGATAGATATGATGGGGGGTAAGGAAAAGTTTGCTGCAAAACTGGATGAGAATTTCAAGGGTGGTCATTACCGCCACGATAATGAGCCAGGGCATCACTATATTTACTTATATGATTATTGCGGCCAACCCTGGAAGACACAGGAGTTGATACGAAAGCATGTCACTGAAAATTTCCGTAATGAACCTATTGGTATCAATGGAAACGAAGACTGCGGACAAATGGCCGCCTGGTATATTTTTGGGATAATGGGCTTTTACCCGGTTACACCGGCTTCAGGTATATATGCAATTGGTGCACCGCAATTTCCTGAAATAACGTTGAATATCACGGCAGGGAGGAAAGCACGAACTTTCAAAATTCTTGCAAAAAAATTGTCAGCAGCAAACAAGTACATTCAGAAAATAACACTCGACGGAAAAATAATTAATAAGCCATTCCTTACTCACCAACAAATAATAAACGGCCGCCAATTAATTTTTGAAATGGGGCCAAATCCAAATTTTGACTGGAAATGATTCAAGCGT
>JBDTVX010000253.1:0-8720 GCA_040007015.1 Ferruginibacter sp.
CCAACAGCAGCCAGGCTGTATTTTTTGATTGCGATCACGATGGTGATTTGGATATGTTTTTATTGAACCATGCCGTTATTTTTTACTCGCCGCTGGTAAATACCTATAAGCTTCGCCACAAGCGGCATCCCTATTACAGCAATTACCTGTACCGCAATGATGGCGGCCATTTCACCGATGTATCTGCCCTGGCTGGTATACCAGGTGGCGGAAATAATTTTGGTTTGGGGGTAGTGGCGGCAGACATCAACAACGATGGCTGGACAGACTTGTATATGACCAACGATTATGAAGAACAGGATTTTTTGTTGCTTAACAATCATGACGGTACATTTAACGAGATAACCAAACAATCACTCAACCATATTTCAAAATATGGTATGGGCTGCGATGTCGCGGATTATAACAACGACGGCCTCAAGGATATAATCGTACCCGATATGTATCCTGAAGACAACTACCGCCAGAAAGTGTTGCGGGGTGCAGATGAGTATGACAAGTATAATATTTTGGTTGACAGTGGTTATATGCACCAGAACATGCGCAATACGCTGCAGCTAAACTGCGGTGCAGCAACCGGTGGCTTGCCCAGGTTTTCAGAGATTGGTCAGCTTGCCGGCATATCTAATACCGACTGGAGCTGGTCTTCCCTGCTGGCAGATTTTGACAATGATGGCTATAAGGATCTATACATTACCAATGGCTTCTGGCGCGATTACTCCAATATGGATTTTCAAACTTACCAGGTAGCAAATTATATTCATGAAAATGGCAACAATGCACCACTTTATCAATTGATTGACAGCATGCCGCAAACAAGGCTCAGTAACTACGCATTCCGCAATAAAGGCGATTTACGTTTTGAGAATATAACGGATATCTGGGGCCTGCATACGGCAAATGTTTCCAATGGCGTTGCATATGCGGATTTAGATAATGACGGCGACCTTGACCTGGTTGTAAACAATATGGGTGAACGGGCCTCCATCTATCGCAACAATAATATTTCACACGGCAATTATCTCCACATAAAATTGAAGGGGTCGCAGGGCAATACCGGTGCCATCGGCAGTAACGTCACCATTACTTACAATGGCAAACAGCAGGTAGCGGAGTTACAACCGGTGCGTGGCTACCTCTCCTGTATGCAGCCAATCGTTCACTTTGGTTTGGGTAAAGACTCAATGATAACAATGGTTACCGTGCGATGGCCACAAGGAAATTATACGAGTCTAAAGAATATAAAAACCAACCAAACGCTTACCATTGATGAAGCTTCTTCAACAAAAGATAGTGTAATCGTATTCCCGTCACCACCGGCTTTTTTTACGGATATTTCAAGGCAGGCAGGCATTGATTTTTACCAGCCGGAAAATGAGTTTGTAGATTATAAGCAGGAAAATTTATTGCCATGGGAATTGTCGAAACAAGGGCCCAAAATGGCAAAGGCGGATGTAAATGGCGACGGGCTCGAAGATATTTTCATAGGTTCCCCAAAAGGTGGTAAAGCATGTTTGTACCTGCAGGAAAAAGACGGGCATTTTACAAAAGCATTGTCTCAACCCTGGCAGGCAGACAGCAATTGCGAAAACATACAGTCTGCTTTTTTTGATGTTGACGGAGATGGTGATGATGATCTCTATGTAGTAAGCGGTGGCAACGAAAATACAGATGCGGTATCTTTGCAGGACAGGATTTACATCAACAACGGCAAGGGAAATTTTACAAAGATAACGGGTGCGCTGCCGGTTATGAATTCTTCCAAATCATGTGTTGCAATAGCCGATTTCAATAAAGATGGCAAACCCGATATTTTTGTAGGAGGACGCCTGGTATCGGGAAAATATGGTGTTACGCCTCCATCTTATCTATTGCAAAATGAAACCGTAAACGGCAGGATAAAATTCACGGATGTAACAGCTACTATGGCGCCGGCATTACAATATGCGGGAATGGTAACGGCTGCGGCCTGGGCAAATCTTAACAATGACAATTTGCCGGACTTAATCATTGCCGGCGAATGGATGCCTGTAAAAATTTTCATCAATAAAAACCATCAGCTCGAAGACAAAACCATTGACTATGGTTTGGAAAATACTGACGGCTTATGGACCTGTATGGTGCCCGTGGATATTGACAATGACGGAGATGAAGATTATATACTTGGCAACCTGGCGCCCAACACACAGTTCAATGCTTCGGTGCAGCAGCCCATGACCTTGTCAGTAAATGACTTTTTGCATACCGGAACAATGGAGTGTATCCTTAGTTTCTATATACAAGGCAAAAGTTATCCCTACCCTTCCCGTAACGAAATACTTGAAGATATGCCCGTACTAAAGAAAAGATTTCTCTATTATAAAGACTATGCGGTAGCAACATTCAACGACATTTTTACACCGGAACAGCAGCAGGGAATGAAAGAATTACACGTAAAAGAATTAAAAAACGGATGGCTTGAAAACACGGGAAAAGGCAAACTGGTTTTTCATGAACTGCCGGTAGAAGCGCAGTTTTCGGCCATTCAGGGTGCCGTTGTTACCGATGTAAACCGGGACGGCAAGAAAGAAATTTTTGCCGCTGGCAATTTTTACCCGTTTCGTGTCCAGTTAGGTAGGGGAGACGCAGGAAAGGGCGTGCTGCTGCAATGGGACGAACGCAGTCACAATATTATTCGGGCACCGTTGCCGACGGGCATTTTTGTACAGGGGGATATAAGGGACCTGGTGCAAATAAGAACGGCTAACAAGGAGCAGGAGATTATCATTTCAAAAAATAGTGACAGCGTTCAAGTTATAAAAACAACAACTTTAAGAGAAGAAAAATGATAATAATAAATCGAATTGTAGCAATCATCTTTCTGATGACAATCCACCTTACTGTACATGCGCAACAGCAACTGTTTACAACCGGTTGGCAGTTTCATAAAGGTGACATCGCGAACGGAGAAAATAGCGTATCGGATACCATCACCTGGCGCGAAGTGAACTTGCCGCACGACTGGAGCATTGAAGGCCCTTTTAGCGGGGAATGGGCAAGCGCTACTGCCTATTTGCCGGGCGGTATTGGCTGGTATAAAAAGACGTTTAGCGCACCTGCAGCCTGGCGGTCGAAAAACATTTTTATTTATTTCGATGGTGTTTATAAAAACAGCACCGTGTGGCTCAATGGTCATTTTCTTGGCAATCGTCCCAATGGTTTTATTCCTTTTGAATATGAACTTACAAAATACCTCAATTTTAAAGGGCAAAATATACTTACGGTAAAGGTGGATCACCATGAATTTGCAGACTCACGCTGGTATACCGGTTCCGGCATTTATCGCGATGTTTACCTGGTGGTAAAAGAACGGGTTCATATAACAAAATGGGGTGTTCAGTTTACTACCCCTGCCATAACCCGCCAAAGCGCCAATGCTGATATAAAAGTTAAAGTATTCAATGCAGGTATGCAAAATGCCCAGGTAACTGTTCAGGGCACATTCAAAGACACTAAAGGAAATATCGTCGCTAAAACAAGCGCGCCAATAAAAGTAAACAGGGGGGATAGTGCAGTTGCCGCTTTATCACTCCTTATAAAAAATCCGCAATTATGGTCGGTAGATAACCCTAACCTATACACGCTGTTTGTTTCGCTTATTGTCAATGGCAAAACAATTGATGAATACACTACCAAAACCGGTATCAGGAAGATAAGGTTTGATGCTGATAAAGGATTTTTTTTAAATGATGAAAGCCTGAAACTTAAAGGCGTTTGTATTCATGATGATGCTGGCGTATTGGGTGTGGCCGTACCAAAAGAGGTTTGGATAAGAAGGCTTAGAACTTTAAAAGGAGTCGGATGCAATTCAATAAGAATGGGGCACAACCCTCATGCCGATTACCTGTATGAATTGTGCGATGAATTAGGTTTCCTGGTGATGGATGAAGCATTTGATGAATGGGAAACCGGAAAAAACAAATGGATAAAGGGATGGAATAAAGGCCAGCCGGGCAAAGACGGATACAGCAAATATTTTAAAGAATGGGCCGACCGGGATGTGAAAGATATGATCCTGCGAAACTACAATCATCCTTCAATTATTATGTGGAGTATTGGTAATGAGATTGATTATCCAAATGACCCGTATTCCCACGAAATATTAAATACCGGGAACAACCCGCAGATTTACGGCAAAGGCTATCTTCCGGATCATCCTCCTGCTTCGCGTTTAGGAGAGATATCAACACATTTAGTTCAGGTGGCTAAATCTTATGATACAAGCCGGCCCATTACAGCCGCTCTTGCAGGAGTGGTTATGTCAAATACCACAGGTTATCCGGAAAACCTGGATATTGTTGGGTACAATTACCAGGAATACCGATATGCCGAAGACCATAAGAAATATCCAAACCGGGTAATTTATGGAAGTGAGAATAGCATGCAGTTTAGTGCATGGAAAGCTGTAGATACCAATGTTTACATTTCAGGACAGTACCTGTGGACGGGTATTGATTATTTGGGTGAAGCAGGTGTCTTTCCCAACAGGAGCAATACAGCGGGGTTAATAAACTTAGGCGGCTTTCCTAAACCGGAATATTTTTTCAGACAATCTTTATGGTCCGCAAAACCGATGATCTATATCGGAACCTCGCAAATACCTAAAAGCAACGACAGGCGAAGAGGGGGCAACAACAGGGCATCACGTGTATGGAACGGAAAGGCAGGCGATTCGATAAGGGTCAATTGCTTTACCAATTGTAGTGATGCTGAGTTGTTTTTAAACGGCAACACGTTGGGCAGAAAAACGTTGGCAGATGCAACAACCAGCGTACTTAACTGGGACCTGGCCTACGAGGCCGGCGGGTTAACCGTGATAGGATATCAGGGCGGAAAGGTGATTGCCACGGATACGCTAACAACAACCGGTGCGGCCGTACAAATAAAAACGCACATTTACAAAGACGTTCTTATTGATGAACGTACAGGTTTAAAACAAATAGAAGTAGGGCTGGCAGATGATAACGGGAAATTAGTATACACCGCAAACAATGAAATTACGGTGACTGTCAATGGCGACGCAAAACTACTCGGACTTGAAAGTGGCGACCCTTCAAGTATAGAACCTTATACCTCAAATAAGAGGAAGGCTTTGAATGGTACGCTAATTATTTATGTAAAGCCGGGAGGGAGTAATAAACATTATGAAATAAATATAACCGCTTTGGGAATTCGGCCTGTAACACTAAAATTTAATTAAATGGATTAATCCATTTAGATATCAAAGTGCCGTCGGCTGGAAATTTTGGTAGCAAAGGAAATGTAATAAGTTGAAGAAAGCCCTTACAGGGGCTGCCAGGCTTTTTCAGAATGTATTTTACCAAGATATCACCTCTATGATGCTGCGCAAAATTTTAGCAAATCTATACTTTCGACTAAATAGATAATCCAATTAATTAAAATATGATTAGCAAATATTCAAATTTAAAAATGGCTCTTCCCAAAATTATATCCCCTAATGTTATGCTGAAAAAAATATTATTCCCTGTCATCCTTTTCTGTTCGGGTATGCTGCATGCTCAAATGGCTTCCCATTTATTTTCTTTAGGAGATACGACCTTTTTATTAGATGGAAAACCGTTCCAAATAATATCGGGAGAAATTCATTATCCCCGGGTTCCAAAAGAGGCCTGGCGTGCCCGGATGAAAATGGCTAAAGCGATGGGATTAAATACCATCGGCACCTATGTTTTCTGGAACCTTCATGAACCCCAAAAAGGGAATTATGATTTTACGGGTAATAATGATATTGCCGCTTTTGTAAAGATCGCACAGGAAGAAGGCCTCTGGGTTATTTTAAGGCCATCACCGTATGTGTGCGCCGAGTGGGAATTTGGTGGCTATCCATACTGGCTTCAAAACGAAAAGGGCCTGGTTGTGCGTAGTAAGGAAACACAATACCTGGCTGAATACAAGCAATACATTGAGCAGGTTGGCAAACAGCTATCACCTTACCTGATCACCAAAGGGGGCAACATTTTAATGGTGCAGGTAGAGAATGAATACGGCTCTTATGGCAGCGATAAAGAATACCTCGATATTAACAGGAAAATGTTTATCGATGCGGGTTTTAACGGCTTGCTCTACACATGCGATCCGGCAAAAGATGTCGCAAAGGGCAACTTACCGGGCTTATTGTGTGCCGTCAATGGCGTAAGTAATCCCGGTAAACTGAAATCGCTGGTAAAAGATAACCATAATGGGAAAGGCCCGTTCCTGGTAGCAGAGTGGTATCCCGCATGGTTCGACTGGTGGGGCGAAAAACATCATACCGTGCCGGCGTCGCAATATGCGGGTGAATTGGATACCATGCTCGGCGCCGGCATCTCCATCAACATGTACATGTTTCATGGAGGCACAACGCGTGATTTTATGAATGGCGCGAATTATTACGATACATCTTACTACCAGCCGCAAATCAGCAGTTATGATTACGATGCACCACTGGATGAGGCAGGCAACGCAACAGATAAATTCCTGCAGTTTCGTGCCGTGATACAAAAACATGTACAGCAGCCATTGCCTGAGGTGCCGGCTCCAAAAAAGACAATTGTAATTCCTGCCATTACCTTCCATTCATCGGCAGATATCTTTTCTATTTTGCCTAATCCCATTGTTTCCGAAAAGCCACTTACATTTGAAAAATTAAACCAGGATTATGGCTATGTTTTATATCGTACCAAAGTAAAAAATGCACAATCTGGTCTTCTAAAAATAAATGAGTTAAGAGATTACGGGATCGTTTTTATCAATGGAAAAAAACAGGGCATTTTGGATCGAATGATAAAGCTGGATAGTGTGCGGGTAACCCTATCTGCCGGTGAAAATACAATTGATATCCTGGTAGAAAATTTAGGCAGAATTAACTTTGGCCCTAATTTATTGAACAATGAAAAAGGCATTACACAAAACGTATTATTAAACGGCAAAGAATTAAAAGGCTGGCAACTGTTTTCGTTGCCGATGAAGAATGTAGAAAACATAACGTTTAACGACAAACCTGCACCGGAAGCGCCTGTTGTCAGGAAGGCCACATTTTCCTTAGCTGAAATTGGAGATACATATCTTGATATGGGCAAATGGGGCAAAGGCTGTGTTTGGATAAATGGTCATAACCTTGGCAGGTATTGGGAAAAAGGTCCGCAGCAAACGATATACGTGCCTGCCGAATGGCTTAAAAAAGACGGCAACGAAATTTTTATATTTGAAATGATTAAACCCGGGCAGCAGGAGTTGCGCAGTTTGGACAAACCCATATTAAACCGGCTTGAAGATAAAAGGAATTAATTTTAAAAGAAAAGAATAATGATACAAATGAACTATAACAAAAGCATCCTGCTGCTATTTTTTGTATTTTTTTCGTGCATTTCAATATTTGCGCAAACAAATAAAGAAAAAGATTTTCATTCCTGGGCCCCCACACCACCCATGGGTTGGAATAGCTGGGATTGTTATGGTCCTAATGTTACAGAGGCCGAAGTAAAAGCAAATGCAGATTATATGGCAGCCAATCTAAAGCAATATGGCTGGAATTATATTGTTATTGATATTCGCTGGTATGTAGCCAATGATAAATCGCACGGCTACAATGAAACTGATCCACAGTATAACATCGATAGTTTTGGTCGGTTCATTCCGGCCGTTAATCGTTTCCCTTCAGCTGCCAATGGCAAAGGGTTTAAGCCGTTAGCAGATTACCTGCATAGCAAGGGTTTAAAGATGGGCATTCACATAATGCGCGGCGTGCCGGTGATCGCAGTCAAAAATAAAATGCGGGTATATGGCACTAATAAAACTGCGGCAAACATTTACAGCGACAGTATTCAATGCAAATGGCTGCACGATATGTACACTGTTGTAGCCACAAAGGGTGCACAGGAATACTACAATTCGATCATCAACTTATATGCGGACTGGGGCGTAGACTTTATCAAATGCGATGATTTGTCGCGCCCTTATCATAAGGCAGAAATAGAAATGCTGCGCAAAGCAATTGACAACTGCGGAAGAAAAATAGTGTTAAGCACATCACCCGGCGAGACCCCAATAACTGAAGGAAAGCATGTGCAAAACCATGCCAACATGTGGCGTACCATTGATGATTTCTGGGACAACTGGCCCGAGTTGAAAGCTCACTTTGACATTTTTGCCCGCTGGAACCAGTATCGTGTTTCCGGAGCTTATCCTGATGGTGACATGCTGCCGTTGGGCCACCTGGGCATAAAGGCCGAGCGTGGAATCGACCGAATGTCTTTACTTACCAAAGATGAACAATATACATTGATGACATTGTGGTGCATCTTTAAATCACCGCTTATTTTTGGCGGTGATTTGCCCACCAGCGATTCGTTTACCATGTCGTTACTTACTAACAGGGAAGTGCTGTACGTATTGAACCGCAGCACGAATAACAGGCAGCTAATTAATGCAGGCAACAAAATTGCCTGGACAGCAGATGACCCGGGCAACAGTGACAAATACCTTGCAATGTTCAATGCCGCTGATACGGCACAAACGGTAAGTATATCGATGATCAGATACCTCGGTGTAAAAGGCAATTATAGCATTAAGAATATTTGGACCGGAAAACAGGAAAGGAGTTCGCCAGATATGGTTTCTGCCCATATAAATCCGCATGGTGTTGTTTTTTATAAGTTATCGAAACAAAAATAGAACGGAAT
>JBDTVX010000254.1:0-8708 GCA_040007015.1 Ferruginibacter sp.
TAGCTCCATTACCGTCAATATCCCCAACGTAAAATTCAAGCGGGTAGCCGGCGCTTGCTTTCAGCTTGGAATTTTCACCCCAGTTACCAACGAGCAAATCAGGAAACCCGTTATCATCAATATCTTCCGCTTTAACGGATTGCCATAAGCCAGAAGTTTTTCCCAACCCCTCCGCGTCGGTTTTGTTTTCTAATTTACCTTTATTATTCAAAAATATTGTAATAGGCATCCATTCTCCCACAACCACAAGATCCGGCCAGCCATCCATGTTTTTATCTGTCCATACGGCATCGGTTACCATACCCACTTTGTTAAGGCCATGAGCAATGGCATCCGGGGCGATTGAAAAATTGCCCTTTCCGTTATTGATCAATAAATAAGAAGGAGGGGTATCGCCATATCTTCTGGAAATAACCCTTCCGCCCACAAAAAGATCCATGTCTCCATCTTTATCAAAATCAGCTGCAACTGCCACGGAGGTATTACCGTAAAACAAAGGAAGTCCATCGGATTTGGTAAATTTCCCCATCCCATTATTAATATACAGCCGATCCTGCAAGGCTTTTTCATTGCCCCAAAATTCATTGCCTCCGCTGGCAACATACAAATCAGGGTAGCCGTCACCGTTAGCATCAAAGAATAACGCATTTACATCTTCATTGATGGCATCTTCAGAAAAAAGATCTTGCTGCTGCGAACCAAATGTACCATCCTTATTTTGAATAAAAAGAGCGCTCGCCTGGTCGCGTGCACCGCAGACGAAAAAATCATCCAGGCCATCTTTATTTAGATCTGCAACAGCTATCTTTGGCCCTTGTGTAGAAACCATGTGCGGAATCAATTGCTGTACATTAAAGTCAACGAAATTATTTTCCTGGTGTTTCCAATCAATACCCTTTTCATCAGTTAGATCCTTCAATAAAAGCGATCCGTTGTTCAAACTATCTGTTGGCAGAAAGATTTTTTTTTCGAAGACTGCATTTTGCTCATTCAGGACTAATCGCTGGTTAACTTTCACATCAGACAACTGTTGAGTTTTTCCTGAAGGCCATTTCACCTGCAAAGAGTCAATATTCTTTTCCTGTCCTAATCCAAAATGAATAATTTTGGTGGAGGCACTTAAAAACCCCCTGCTTCCCGTTAAATAATTAAGCTGCAGTTTTCCCCTGGTTTTAATGATCACTTTAGCGCCATACCCATTCGTGTTGTAGCCGCTTCCTGCCAGTTGAATATCGAGAAAGGCCTGCTTATTTTTTTCACGCGAATTATTTTTATAGATCATTGCAGGGCTGTTAATATTATTGATGATAAGATCCAGGTCGCCATCATTATCCAGGTCTGCATAGGCGGCGCCGTTGGATAATGAAGGCTCATCAAATCCCCAATCTTTTGTCCTGTCAGTAAACCTCATATCCTGCTGGCCCTGGAACATAAAATTGGCTACTTTCCCGGAAGGCATTTTATCGATCGCCTGCTTATCGGCTGTTTTTCCTTTTACCAATAATTGGGAAACCGGAGGATCGGAAGTAAATTTTACATAATCCAGGTCATTGGGACGCTTTACAATTCCATTGGTTATAAAAAGGTCTTTAAATCCATCATTATCAAAATCTGCTGCAAGCGGCGACCAGCTCCAATCGGTTGCTTCAATACCACTGTACAAGCCAACCTCGCTAAAATAGCTTCCACCGCCTACATTAAGTTGCAGGCAGTTTCTTGAGTATTGAGTGTGATAACCATAGTTCATTTTATATTTATAAATATCGAAAGGGTCATCACTTGCTGAAGATTTTAAAACCTTTTCATCTTTGGGCAGCATATCCATCGTAATGATATCCAGCCAGCCGTCATTATTAAAATCAGCTACATCGCTGCCCATGGAAAAACGGCTTTCATGGCCAAACGCTTTTTCATTTGTTTCACTAAATGTTCCGTTCTTATTATTTAAATAATAATAATCGTTCTCATGAAAATCATTGCTTACATATATGTCATCCCAATTATCATTGTTAAAATCACCAACTATTACATTCAGGCTGTAGCCGGTTGCACTGTTATAAATACCAGCTTCGGCTGTTACTTCCCTGAAATGAAATTTGCCGTCTTTTTGTTCATTGATAAAAAGCTTATCACCACTTTGCTGACTGCTATCCATGCGACCTTTCGCACTTTTAAAACTTTCAACAGAATGTACGGAGTGGCAAGCCAAAAACATGTCAAGGTCGCCATCTTTATCATAATCAAAAAAACTTGCCTGTGTGCCAAATGCTGTTACCGCTAACCCGTACGCTTCGGCTGATTCCGTAAATGTAACCTCGTCGGCACCCTTTCCAGTACGAGCTCCGTTATTAATATAAAGCTCATTTCTTCCCTTGAGGTTTTTAAAATTACCAACCGCGCAAATATATATGTCAAGCAAACCATCTCCATTTACATCAGCCATGGTTACCCCCGTTTTCCAGTCAGCCAATCCTTTCACGCCTGCTTTTTCCGTAATATCTTCAAATATAAAATTGCCCTTATTAAGATAGAGCTTGTTACCGCCAAGATTGGATGTAAAAAAAATGTCAATAAGCCCGTCATTGTTTATATCACCTGTTGCAACTCCGCCACCATTGAAATAATATATATAGTCAAGTATATTAAAAGTAGTATCGTTAACAGGTAAAGAATTCTGGAAATGAATACCCGTTTTGCCCGGTTCCATTAAACTAAATAATGGTGCCGATCTTTTGCAGGAAACTACCAGCAAACTCATTAACAGGAATACTGTTAAGGCTTTATACTTATATTTCATCGGAGGTTAATATCGTTGATCGTTGTTGGTTGATCGTTGTTATCTCTGTCATTTCGATCAGCCTTTTGGGTTTTTAACTATAATTGCCTGTTCATATTTTCTGTAAATTATTAATTTCCCCGCTTCAATTCTTTTAAAAATTGTTACCGCTACTACCAACTTAGCTTCTTCCGGCGCTTTAACAGGTATCCTTATTCCTATTACAATTTTCTCAAATGGTTTGGTCCATGAATATTCCAGCGGGATGATAAACATTGTTGCATGGCCCGAACTGCTCATGACCTTTGCAGAACACTGCCCTGTGCCAATATTTAAAGGCATGCACATGGTACCAGGCGTGTTATTGTAAAGATATTTTACATCGCCATAACAATCGGGGGGGTATGTATTTTTTTCTGTAAGGCAATAACATAATGGATACGTTGAGCCCTTCCCGTTTGCAAGATCGAAATAATATTCACCGAATTCAAATTTCTTATCGAGTTCAAAAGTAAGTTCCACCACGTCTCCCGGTTTCCCGGTATATGATTTTATTTTTTTTCGTACACTAAAAAAAATAACTGATAAAATCAGCAACGCAATAATCAGTAAAATTAACTTCCGGTTTCCTTTCATATTACTGGCGATCAATCTTTGAATTATGAATGTTAAAGGTCGGTTTCTTTACCGGATGGCAACGCAACGAAAAGTACGACGGAAAGAGAACCGTAAAAAAAATCTTTAAAAATAATGCACGTTATCTTTTAATTTGATATGCCTGCATCGCCTGTCCGTTGATGCCAATCAACAATAATTGGTCAATCATGCAAAAAGATCTTATTTCGCCCTTCACATTTAAACCCGATAATCGCTGGCTGATATACTGAAACGATCCTTGCCCGTCACCCAAAAATAATTGCCCCTCATTACTTTCATTTAAACCTATTTTAACCCTGAAAGACTTTATATTTCCTCCGAGGAGCAAATCCAATTTTCCATCTTTATTAAAATCATTCACCGAAATAGCAAATACGGGACTAAACTGAGCTTCTGCCGGAAGCGCCTTTTCAACTAATTTCCCGGTTGAATTACTAAGCCACAGTTTCGTTTCCATCGTGTTGGCCATAAGCTTTTTAACATCCTTTAATTCTTCGGGCGAAAAGATGGTTGAAATATTAGCATCGGCATAAGATTTATAATCCCTGAACCTCGTTCGCATCATGCTTATCTGCGTCATTAATTCATCCCGCCCGACATAAGGATAAGATACACCTTGTATATAATAACAGAAAACAGGATCGATAGTACCGTTAACATCAAAATCTTTATAAAAGATTTCCACCGGTTCTTTATTATCAGCCCGCCACTGGCAGTTGAGACCATAGTTACCTGCAATTATATCAGGTTTTCCATCGCCATTAATATCTTTTACGGCCAATACATTCCACCATCCCGTTTGTGAAGGATCCATAAAATCTTTCGTTTTATCTTCCAGCTTCCCGTTTACAGATTTCCAGATTTGTATGGGAAGCCATTCCCCCGCCGTTATAAGTTCTTCTTTTTTGTCACCATCAAGATCGGCAAAAACGGCCGCCGAAAACATGCCGGCTTTAGCAAGGGAAGGACAAATATCTTTAGTTGCCTCGCGGAAAATCCCTTTGCCATTATTTAAAAGAATATGAGATGCTGGTGCTTCGGGATATCGGCCGGGTACAACCCTTCCACCTAAAAACAGATCAGGAAACCCATCACCATTTATATCACCGGCGGCAACAGTGCCCGCGGATTCAAAAATTGCAGGAACCGCACCCTCCGCCCTTTTTAAGTTTCCAAAGCCATCGTTGAGGTATAAACGGCTTTGTAAAGCCGGGGCGCCAGGTTCAAAGGAATCATAGCCGCCACTTGCTACAAAAAGATCAGGTTTGCCATCGGCATTGGCATCAAAGAAGACCGCACAAATATCATCAGATGCTGCATCTCGTTCCAACGCGGGTTCATCTGATTTTACAAACTGTTGATTATCTTTTTGAATATACACACCACCTGCCCACCCGGCTGAACCGCCAATAAAAATATCTTCCCTGCCATCTCCGTTAATATCGCCTTTTACCATACATGGCCCGTTGTACGACAACGGATTAATTAATAAAGGCTGTCTTTTAAAATCATTCATATTATTTTGGTGATGAATATAATTTACCGGCGGCAGTGATATCAAAGTAAATATATTTTTCACCGCAACATTAGCAGGCCTTTTTTGGATTGCCGCATCGGATTCTTTTAATAAAAGTTGTTGCCTGCTGCTGATGTTGGTAATCACCTGCCGCTTATTACCGGGCCAGGTGATAATTAAAGAGTCGATTTTTTTTGATTTACCTGTTCCAAACACTAATTCAGGAGATACGCTTGACTGAAATCCTCTTGTCATTTGTTGTTCCTGGACTTGTTGTTCGCCGCTGGTAATCAATTGTACTTTTGCCCCGATACCATATCGATTTCCACCCTCACCGGCTAATTTTATTTTTAAATAACCTATATCCGCATTCTTCTCTATATTATTTTTATAAACAAAAGCAGGTTTATTAATATTGTTAACTACGAGATCGAGGTCGCCGTCATTATCAAGATCGGCATAAGCTGCTCCATTGCTATTTGAAATCGCGTCGAGGCCCCATTCAGCGCTTTTATTGGTAAAACGCAGATCCCCGTTATTTTTGAACCCGTAATTACGCACCTCTGATGCAGGCATTTTTTTAACCAGTTCAAGCAGGTTGCTTTTCAGAACGCGTCCCTGGTTATTGCGCAGGTATTCACCCGTATACTTTAAAAAATCCAGGTTGTTGTAGTCGCGCAGAAATCCATTGGAAACAAAAATATCCTTCCATCCGTCGTTGTCAAAATCCGCTAAAAGCGCGGCCCAGCTCCAGTCCGTATTCGACACACCTGCCAATTGTCCAATTTCACTAAAACTACCATTCCCATTGTTTAAGTGAAGCATATTGCGCATGTATTGAGCATGAAGACCGGCATGGACATTCATATTAAAAAGTGCAAAATTATCGCTCCTGAATAATAATTTCTGCCGGTGATTATCTTCGGGTAGCATATCAAGTGTATAGATATCTGGCAGGCCATCGTTATTGATATCAGCTATATCATTGCCCATCGAAAATTCTGAAGTAACGGAAAGCCTTTCGGCAAGTTCATCTTTAAAGGTACCATCTCCCTTATTTATATATAGATAATCAGGAGCAAAATAATCGTTGCCTATATAAATATCCGGCAAGCCATCATTATTGATATCAGCAACTGAAACACCTAGATTGAAATTTAGTCTCGAGTTACGTATACCTGATTGAAGCGTAACCTCTTTGAAGAATCCCTTATCGTTCCTGTATAATTTGAGGCCCGTTAATGAATCCGTTTTATTTATTAAGTAGAGGATAGCGGTCTCATCAAGATTATTAAACCGGATGGGGCTGTGATTTAGTAAAATCATATCCAGGTCGCCATCCAAATCATAATCAAAAAAAGCCGCCTGGGTACTGAAGGCCGAATCTGCCAAACCAAAAGCGGGTGCCTGTTCCGCAAAAACAGGGATGCCTTTTTCATCCGGGCCCTTATTGATAAAAAGTTCATTCGCTCTTTTTGTTCCCGGCAAATTACCTGAATGACATACATAAATATCAAGCAGGCCATCACTATTTACATCAGCCATTGTTACCCCGGTACACCAGCTAAGGCGGCCTGCAATGCCAGCTTTAGCGGTTACGTCTTCAAATTTAAAATTTCCATGATTAAGGTACAACCTGTTCCCATTTTGGTTACTTGTAAGGTAGATATCATCCAAACCATCATTGTTCAAATCGCCGATGGCAACGCCTCCGCCATTATAACTGTTTTCATATTGCAGCGTATTAACATTTTCATCTTCAACAATTTCATTCATAAAATTAATACCGGTAGAATCGGCAGGAAGGAGTGTAAATAATTTGCCCTGCTCATTTTTTTCGACCGGGCTACATGCCTGCAAAAAGGCCAGCAAAATTGCGACAACCAGGAGAGTGAGCCTTTCGCTGTTTTTAATCATATCGTACATTCAAAAAAAACGAACACAAAATTAAAAATATATTTTTTTGATGATCCGGGTCTAACAAACTAAAAAGTGTTGTGAAGCAATGATCACAACACTTTTATTTAAGTTTAAATAAGCGAAATAGCTTAATAGCCGGGATTCTGTTTCAATTTGGGATTGGTAGCCAATACACCTGCCGGTATCGGCATCAAGTTGCGATAGTCTCCGTTGGGCTGGTGGGAAAACCAGGATTTCTTGGTGAAAATACCCCATCTCAGCATATCCTGGCGCCTGTGCGGTTCCTGGTTAAACTCCCAACCCAGTTCATCCAGTAAACGGCCATATTTTATATCCGCACCGCCTTCATGGGTAGTCACGAGGTGATCCCTGCGGCCATAGTCATAACTGCTGCCTGCCTGTAACTGGGCGCCCGTAACGGGTGCCTTGGCAGGGTTGTCAACAAAACTTCTAGCTCTTACGGCAGTTACGAGCACTGCTGCGTCATCTGCTTTATTGGTACGTAACAGAGATTCCGCCTTCATCATTATTATATCTGAAAGCCTGAACAGCGGAACGTCATTGCTTAAGTTAGTGGTTGATCCCAGTGCGAATTCAAATTTCCCCAGCCGGTACCCATGAACTTCCTGGCTTGAATCAACACCCGGAATGGCATTGATAAATATCAGCGGTTTTCCATTAAAAGCCGAAAGAGTTGCATTGATAGGTGCGCCCGCAGCGGTATATTGCTGGCCCTTGATCCAGTTGTCTTTTAACCGGAGATCCTGGGGATCATAGGTATCGATATATTGGGGCACGGCTGCAATACCGCCCCAGGCAGAAGATTGAAGGTTATAGGTTGCCTGGTTTTCGGGTTGCAGCGTTTCCATGTGCAAATTAAATCCGGGTGCATAAATCGGATCATAAGGAACGGCGAAAATGATCTCTTTGTTGCTGGAGTTATCTGCCACAAAAATAGAGCGTTGAGTGGCGCTTAAACTATATTTATTGGAACTGATAATGGCGTCACAGGCTTCAATGCATTTGGCCCACTGGGCTGTACCGGTATAAACCTCCGCGTTCAGATACATTTTAGCTAACACAGAATATGCTGCCCATTTGTTAAAACGGCCATAATACAGTTGAGTGGCGTCATCACTTAATAGTGGCATTGCGTCAGTTAACTCTTTAACAATAAAATCGTACACCTGCTGCCGTGTATTTTGTTCCGCGAGGAATCCGGGCTCCACATCAAATTTGGTTACGATGGGAACATTTCCATACAAATCGCAGAGTACATAGTAATATGAAGCTCTGAGCGCCCTTATTTCTGCCAGCACATTATCTTTGCCTGTTGGAACCGGAAGCTTGCCGGATTCTATCTGGAATATTAACCTGTTACAATTTGTGATCCCCGAATAAGCAGTCGACCAATTCTGCGCCGTTCCATCAGTATTGCTCCATTTATGCTCATGTAGCCTGCGATAACTTCCATCATCCACCCAGCCGTTCGGGCGTGCAGGTATCACTACTTCATCAGCAGTAACTTCCTCCGTGCGGAAAAGGCCGCTAGATCCATCATAACCAAGCACATTTCGCCAGGCTCCATAGGCAGGCCCAACTAATGAAACAAGATCACTCGCCCCAGGTGTAAACTGGTCGGAAACAATTTCCGTATAGTCCTTATCGGCGAGCTTTGTGCAGGAACACAGGAGAATAATCATCAAAAATAAGAAACAGGTTCCGTGGTTTATTTTTTTATTGTATGCCATGTTCGTAAGTTCTTAATAGTTAAAAAGTAACATTTACTCCAAAGGTGAAAGTCCGTGCGCTTGGGTACTTATCCCGGTCATCATCGCC
>JBDTVX010000255.1:0-8691 GCA_040007015.1 Ferruginibacter sp.
CGATATGTCCCGTAGCTGAATCGTTTAACGTTAATCGTTCCGCCTGGCTTATATTGTTATTTGGTTCCAAATCGTTAGCCCTGGATGGAACGATCAGGGTGTCTGAAATGGCATAAGCGCCAAAATTGTTTGGATCGCCATTACCGGTTATTTGTATGTAATAAGTACCGGCGGCAAGGGCATTTGTTGAAATTCCACCAATCCCGTTACCTACACCAGCGCTGTTTAATTGTGGAGTTCCTGTTGTATCGTACAGGGACAAAGTTAAAATATCCTGGTTACCCGTATTATCTAAAGTGATATCAAGCCTTCCATCGGCATTCGTAGTTATTTTATACCAGTCGGTGGTATCCCTGTGATTATTAAAATAGTATCCGATATGTCCCGTAGCTGAATCGTTTAACGTTAATCGTTCCGCCTGGCTTATATTATTATTTGGTTCAATATCAATGGCCCTCGATAAAGTGGCCAAACTATCCGAAATGGTGTAAGCGCCGGTTTCGTTGCCGCCGGAGCCATTGATCTTTATATAAAAAGTGCCGGCGGCAAGGCCGTCTGTGACAAGTCCTCCAATTCCATTTCCCACCCCTGCGCTATTTAATAGTATTACTCCGCCATTATCATACAGCGACACATTTTTAATATCCTGGTTCCCTGTATTATTAAATTTAAGATACAGCTTACCATCTGCATTGGTGGTTACCTTCCACCAATCAACATCCCCGGCAGCGTTCAGTGCCCCGGTACCAAAGCCATTGAACGGAAGCGTACTGACCTGGGCAGGTGTATTATTCGGTTCTAATTCAGCAACCTGCGCCGGCAAATTTTTCACAAAAAATAAAATTGAAAAACCGGCAAAAAAAAGAATTTTAGGTAAAAATTTTGATCGCATGAGATTATTTTTTATTGATTGATGAATTTGTGTGAATTGCTGGATACATTCATTCAGGGTATTTCCATTATCCATTGTTTGAATAATATTGCAAATGAGGCGAGGATATTGAAAACTGGAAAAGAAAATAAAATGATCTATTTCGTCGTTTAAAATTAAGACGTTTCAAATAATATTTTGAGATAATGGACAATATTATGCTAAATGGTTCAATTTTACAAGTAATCCATCATTCTTGACAAGTGAGCGCTTTTACCTGACAAAAAAATATGGTCTTCTGAAAGGTTCAGTTTAGTTTATTTATTTAAATAAAATTGTACCGGCATATTGATCTAAAAGATAGCTGTTAAAATACGAAAATTACATTGGAAGCCTGTTTTTTTCCGCCGGACGATTACCCTTCATTAAACCTTACCTCCTTTTCACGCTCTAACAATAAATAAATATATGAAAAAGCACTTTTTGAAACTAAGTTTGATAGCAGTGATAGCATTAGCTTTTAACAGTTGCGCCCCAAGCGCCGTTGTTGTCAGAACCAGGCCTGTACCTCCTGTTTATGTTCGGCCGGTATCGCCGGGACCATCTCATGTATGGGTGGATGGCGAATGGGTTTTGCGTGGCAATCAATATAATTATAATCAGGGTTACTGGGCTACGCCAAAACATAGAAATTCTCATTGGGTTTCGGGCCATTGGAAAAACGCAAGAGGTGGTTCCTACTGGGTTCCGGGTCACTGGAAATAGGATGGGTTTTTAAATGACTTAAAAATAAATTTTTGCATTGACCATGCATATTTTTGATGCCACTAATTGCAACTAACGGTCACGGATAAGGCACATTTATATAAAATAATTTTTGTCTTATTCGTGCATCCGATAGCTTTCGGATCGTGGAAAATAAAAAATTCGGGATTTAAAACATAGATTTTTAATTGCCACGAATGCCCAAATTAACACCAATAAAATTCGTGAAAATTCGTGCATTCGCAGCAAAACAAAAATTCAGACAGTTTCTAAGTATGATTTTTAACAGCATTCTTTAATGATTCATAGCTGCCATCATAAGTAGAAAGTATAGCGCCATTGATAAAAAAGGTCGGCGTGCCATTGACCCCGCTCCTAACGCCGCTTTCAAAATCCCGCTCAACTTTTGCCAATGCGTCCTTACTTTTCCAACTATTCATAAATTTTTTTTCATCCAGTTGAAGGGCCGCTGAAAAATCTAAAAAAATATCATTCGATAAATTCCGCTGATTTTCAAAAATCAGGTCATGCATTTCCCAGAATTTGCCCTGGGCACCGGCTGCTTCGGCGGCCAGGGCGGCCATAGTGGCAAACGGATGTACTTCGTTTAGTGGAAAGTTTCTGAATACAAATGTCATTTCCTGGTACATTTCCTGCATCAGCTTTTTTAAAAGCGGGTAGGCATGCCCGCAATGCGGACACTGGTAATCGCCAAACTCTACCAATACAACACCCGTATTATTTTCGCCAAATTTTTGATCTTTATCATCTATCGGGGGACGTAACATAATATTAAATTTTATTTAGACATTTCTTCGAGTGCATCTATAATTCCATCCGCCCCGGGATTCATGCCTTCCGGGGATAAATAACTCCATTGAATGATTCCTTCCTCGTCTATAACAAAAAGTGCGCGCTGGCTATGCCCCTCTGCTACGTTGTAAGCGCCATATTCAATGGAAATTTTTCCTTTTGGCTCAAAATCCGCCAGTAGTGGAAAATGCAGTTTCCTGTCTTGCGTAAATGCCATATGGCACCATTTGCTATCTACAGAAATTCCGATCATTTCGGCATTTAACTTCCTGAATATTTTCAGCATTTCATTGTAGAGCGCCATCTGGTCGCCGCATACGGGGCTCCAGTCGGCCGGGTAAAATGCAAGGATGACACGCTTTCCTTTTAATTCACTTAGCCGTAACTTTTGATCCGGTGTTGCGAATAATTCAAAATCCGGGGCCGGTGTCCCTTTTTGTAAAAGCATAGAAATATTTTAATTATAATATGAACATATTTTTTTAGAAGAACTGAATTCTAAGATAATCATTTTCCGGATTTTAAATCACGATTGATGAATGGTTAACATACCGGTAATCTGCCGGGACCATGAGTATCAGCGTTAAAGGTAGATATAATGATGCCGCATCCATCGCCCGGTGCTTTGATTGACAAGCTTTTGATAGAGCTAAACGCAATAAATTGATCCCGTTATAAATCTTGATTGTCAATTTAAATATGAGTGCTGAAATACTTTTCCTTTACTCAAAATTTAATACACAGCATTCGGCATTTATAACCCCGTCAGCATCCTGCAATAAATCATGATTGTGAAGTCTTTGATAATTGGGTTGCTTTGTTGAATAGCAATGAACCCGGTTTACCCAGTCGCAGTACAAAATAAATTTTGTCAGGTTAATAAAATGGGGTAAATATAAAAAGTTTCCAGGCACCCCTCACAGATCAGAGGGCCTGGAAACCTTTATCAGCAGACCTCCTGGCAGTTAGCAATAAAGCAGCCAGTACCTTTTATCTTTATGAACCAAAAAAATTATTCGGACAGCCGCAACAGTTTTTTGCGTCTGCTCATAGCAATGCTTTCGCCATTCTTAAGTAATAATGTGCTGGATTTGGCTCCATTAATTTCAAGCATAAACAATCTATTGACCAGGTGGCTGCGATGCACCCTTGTAAACATTTGCTGTGGCAAATTGTCTTGAAACCAACGTAATACTTTGGCTACCGTCATTGGATGCCTGTTAACAAAATAAATCTTGCTATAGTTGCTCATGCCTTCCACCCGGATGATATTTTTTGCTTCTACCAGGCTTGAGCCGCGGTCGCAGGGAATAATAAGGACGCTCATATTTTTTTATTTTAATAACCAGGTTTTAAAATTTGCCGGCCACCCGAACCGGCTATATTTAATTGCATTTGTGAAGGGTGTAAATCCTGGCGGCCGAACCTGCTAATTGGGCGGCAGCGTTGCACATTGCCCGCTTATATTTACCTGTCTGCTGGTATTGGTAGTAAGGCTGGCCCCGTTTCGTAACTGTATACTGGCTGCCTGCCCGTTTGCTGTGCTCAATACACATGGGAACGGCGTACCAGCGGGTATAATCACATGTGTGCTATTACCCGGCACTTTATTGATATTCCAGTTAGCAGCCGTGTGCCAGTTATTACTTACTGTGCCCGTCCACCTTGCTACTTCTAATGTTATAAATGCAAAAGCCGTATCAGGACAGCCAAAGCTATTGATGCCAATAAGCCTGTAAGTGCCCGGTGGTGCAGCAGTGGTATTGGCTGTGTTCCATGTCGCTGTTAATCCTGTGGTATTGTACAATGGTAACAGGTTGCTGGTTTCGCCGACGCACAAGTGGTAAATCGTTGTATCCGGTCCAAGGCTTGGTTTTGAAATACTGATGGCTGCCGAGGTATCTCCTATAAAAACAGGATTGGTACTCCGTACTCTTATTTTGTAATTAACGCCATTGGGCAAATTATCCGGGATGCCAATTTTTATCGAGCTGATCTTAGCGTTACCCGCAAGGGCTCCGCTTGTAAGGGTTGCAGTTGCTGTTGGTGTTGTAAAACTACCTGTTGCATTACTTAATTCTGCTACAAACTGGTTGGCGGCAGGGGTGGCATAAAATGCCCCGTCGGTATTAATGGCAATGGTTACACTATCTTTAAGGCAAGGTGTTGTAGTAGAGGGAACATCGCCAATCCGTAATTTATAAACGTTCACCGGCTTGGCACTGGTATCCCCAATACAACCATATTGATTGGTCTCTACAACATTAAGTGCTGCTGCCAGTCCGACATTATTCCATAAAAGACTTGCACTGTTGTTTGTTTGTGTAATAGTTGCCGCAGGTGCCAGCCATGTCCAGGTGCTTAACGCTGCTGCAGGCACACTGTAAGGCCATGTTTCGTTAACGTTCACGTCTGCCAGGCCGGTTATAGTTTGGGCAAACGGGCGGTCATGTATAGTTATAGCATCGCTTCCTGTAACACCGGTCACCACGGGACTGGTGCTGATTATCCGTACCCGGTAATTGGTACCGTCGCCTGTGTGTGACGGAAGCTGGCAATTTACAATAGCACTTTTTGTTCCTGTAAATGCGCCGATAACAGGTGGTGTTGCTGCAAATGTGCCCGTTGCATTACTCAGTTGCACACGAAATATATTTCCTGCATTATAAGTACCCTTCGCATCAAATGAAATCTTCACGCTGTCCCTGGCACACATTATTTTTTTGGTAATACTGTTTACATTGATATATGGTGTGGCGGCAGTGGCTGCTATTGGGAAAGTGTACACATTGGTAATACTGTATCCTGAGGCACTTCGGCTGCGGATAAACAATTTATGGTTGCCGGCCGATAGCCCGGAAATGTTTACCGGTGCGATAAAATTTACAAAATTGATTGATGGGTTTACAACAATGGGCGTCGCATTTCCAAATCCCGGATCAGTATCAATATAATACTCAACATGGGTAATCTCAGGAGAAACGATTGGTGACTTGTAAAAAAAGCGGTTGTTTGTAATACTCCATTTTCCATTGATATCCCTGCTACGTATAAAAAGCTTATGTACTCCAGGTGACAATGTGTTGATATTTGCGGCAAAGCTTATATTTTGCAGATCAGGGCCGGCAGTTACAGGAATATTAGTAGCATTGCCAAAACCAGGATCGGTGTCAAAAAAATATTCCACCCTTGTAATGTTGGGCAGAGCGCCGGTAGAAGCAGCTTTATAAAAGAACCGACTGTTTGTAACACTCCATCTTCCGTTGACATTGCGGCTGCGGATAAATAGTATATGTATGCCTGTGGACAAACTGCCAATAGGCACCGTGAAACTCCCATTGCTGATATTAGCAGATGGTGTAATGATTATACTGGTGGCACGGCCGAAACCGGGGTCGGTATCAATAAAATACTCAACCCTGTTTATATTTGGCTGTGCAGATGCTGTTATAAACCAACACCAGCATACAATTATGACAATTATCTTTTGCATAATGGTATTTTTATAAACCCTGGCATGTAGTTGCCGCAGGTTTGGGTTGGTAGATTTAATTATTGCTTTTTGTGCTGAACGTTACGTTCATGGTATTTCCGCTAGGCGCCGCCGGGGCATTAAGCTGGTAAATGGCCGGCACCGCAGGCTGCAGGCCCAGCACAAATGGAGTGGTGCCGCCAAATGCCCCCATATTTGTGCCGCCGAAACCAGTACCAATAGCAGGACTACCGGCTTTGAGCGCAAAATCCCCATCGGTGGTGCCCTGGTAGCTTACAAACACATTGCTCATGGTTACGTTATTTTGGTTGCCGTTACCCGCAGGAAGTGATGAATTATTTGCAATATTGTTGTTTACGGTACTGTTGGTAAAGGTGTATGGAGTAGAAGCCTGGTCTATAATATTGTTTTGAAACTGAGAATTATTAATAACATTCTCACCTCCACTATTTAATACAGCTATTACGTTATTTGAAACAACAGCAGAAGAAGTTAGGTCTACGTTAATATCGGATGTAATAATGTTATTACTTATTATTGTATTTGTAGCACCAGTCCACGCATAAACGGTGCCATTTACATAACAATCTATGATTACGCAATTAGTGCCCCCGGTAATATAAATATAGCTGGTTGCTGTATAGCATCTCAAAAAGGTTACATTAGAAGCGGTACATGTAAATCCGCTGTTGGAATTACAACTAAAAACAGAATTTTCACTTCCTGCACTTACCGTAATATTTGCAATTTTACCAGAAGTAGCAGCGTATTGCAGGCCAGGGTGCGATGTAAGGAAATTCCCCGTGCTTAGCCATGTTAATCTTTTGGTTGTGGTGAGGCTGCCATAGTCTGTTAAGGAGGGCTCTAAATGAATGGTATCACCTGCAGCAGCGCCATCGTGCGCGGCCTGTGCGGTTGTAAAATCGGCGGTAATGCCGGCAGTATTATTTACGCGCCAGATTTTAGCAAAACCAATGCTGCAGGTAAGTGTGGCAGCTACACTCAGGAGTAAAAATTTTCTGTACATGATTGTAAGTTTTATAAAGGTTGATTGATGATTTAGAATTATGCTCTGCCCAAAGGCAAGGCAATTAGTTTTGCACGGAAATTAGATAAGTAAAAACTGGGAAGCCCGGGCCTTTCTATATTATATTGGAGAGTTGATTAAGAATTAAAACCATTTATTAAATGTTCAGCTATAGAGACTGCAGTGACTATTGTTTGGGCTTATCCATCGACAAATAGCCTCATTTACCGCCCGAAGACAGGTAATTGCCAGACAGAATCCAAAATACTTTAGAAGTAACGAGGAAAATAGTAAAAACGCGACAATTTTAAGCTAAGGGTCTACCCTGCTTATATAATTCTCTTTAGCTAAAGGTGATTCTTTGAGGTAGATGGATGGAATATTTCCTGAGAATTTCTTAAAGTCTTTGATCAGGTGCATCTGGTCAAAATAGCCGCACCTCAACGCAATGGATGTCCAATCCATTTGAGGGTTCTTTAGCTTAAGCTCAAGTACATGGTTGAAACGGGTAATATTGCAAAACAATTTGGGCGAAATTCCTACCTGTTCAATAAAATGACGTTCAAAAGTCCTTACACTCATATTGGCATCGTAAGCAAGCTTATCAATACTAATCCTGCCTGCGCTTTTGATTATTAAATTTGAAACACCGGTAATGCTCTCCTTATGATGAAATGATTTTTGCTTTTTTAAATAATATAAAAGGTACGAATCAGCCAGCGCACCCCTTTCGTGTATACTGGTAGCCCCGCACAATTGTTCATAAAAAATATTAATTAGCGGATCGAAAATATCGTGGGCGAAAATGAGCTGATTATTGATTTCACCGGGCGGAAGCCTGAATATTTTATTAAAGCCATTGGGTTTAAAATTTATTTCAAAAAAAGAGTAACATCCGTTAAAGGTTACTTCACCATTGCTATGTGTAAATAATCCAACAACACCCCCATAACTGCTGGCTAAATTTTGCACCGATTTAGCATTACTTAGCTGAACCAGTTTATCCCGAAAATGAAAAGACATTACTATCTCATGCCGGGCATGTGTGGGCATTATAAAGTCGAAGCCCTTTGTCTCAAATTCACGGTAAGCATAGGAACGTACAAAAGGAGATAAGACAGGTGAAGGTGCAATTTCTACAGTGATAAACATATTCGTGGTTTAATAACCATTGTAAAAAGTTGGCATTTTTATTATTCCCGTAACGGGTTCAATACAAAATAAGAAGAAGAGATTGCATTTGCAAGTAGTGTGGTATTATTTTCTGCTATTCAAAAAAAAAATCAAAATGACAATATGGAAAAGCACTTCAGCAAATAATTATTCAATAACCCTTTTGGCTCGAAAACAGCCACCAACTAAGAATCCGGAGTTTTCTTGCAGACACTGATTAAGTTCCCGGGTTTTTGAGGGATTAAAAATTACTGCTATAATGTTGCATCTAATAAATGTCAATGCTTCTCTGTCCAATAAACTCCTCGTAAATCCCGAAAATGTTCATTCTGAGAAGCAATTTTTTTTGGGGTCACATTCTTTTACTGGGGAGAATCAAAATCATTATAATATTGCTTGTCCTCCAGGTATGGCAAAATTTGAATAACATAAATTGGGTGCATGATGGCAGTCCTGCCCCAGCGGGGGCAATCTCTTTGTAGAAAAAAGTGTATATATTTAATTTTGCCCCAGCGGGGCAACCTGTAAACATAACATTTCTATGAGTGA
>JBDTVX010000256.1:0-8690 GCA_040007015.1 Ferruginibacter sp.
GCATTCATCGGCACGATCCAAAATAATTTGTTCCAGTCCCTTTACCATATTTAACAGGAGTTGCGGTTTCGAAAACGGGGGAGCATTGAGCTCGCTCATTTGTGATAAATAAAGCCCGCGCAATCCATGGCAGCTATGATGTAATCCAACTTTATGAGGAAATACTGCATCCAGTTTTTCCACTTTCAGCACATCGGTTAAAAACTCTGCCAGCTCATATATTTTTGTCCGGATAACTTTAGCCAGTTCCGGTTTTTTTTCGGAAGCAAGATGGTCTTTAACATGCAACACACAACTGGCCGAAGGAGCAACGATATAATCAAATGCGGAAAAGTTTTCTATAAAAAGATCGCCGCATCCCTGCGAAAGATGTTCAAAACCTGCATTGGCCATCGGCTGCCCGCAACAGGTTTGCTTTTGGGGATAGATAATATTTACGCCAAGTTTCTGCAGCAATTGCAATGTCGCTTTGGCCGCACCGGTATAAAACTGGTTTACATAGCAAGGTATAAAAAGTCCAACTTTCATGGCAAGGTTTTAAAACGATTGATGACTTTTACAGGCATACCACATTTTGGTTTACTTATAAAGGTAAACAATCATCTTAAAACCAGTAACGGTTGATACGGACACTACTGCTATTCATCGATGATAATAAATAAATTGATGCTGCTGAACCTGTTAATTTAATCTCCTTATTTTTTAGGCCAGGACATTGATCAAAATCATAGCAAAAATCCGGCAGCTATCCTATCAGGCACCTGACCCGTGCGGCCGCTTCATCCGGGGGGCATAAAAAATCAGCGCAGACATCAAATATTACATACTATTTTTGTATACAACATTCAATTATGTCAATACAAAAACTTGAAGTATGGCAGAGGGGCCCATTGCCTGCTGTGCCCCCTCTTTTACAACCTGTGGCACACGCTTTATTGCAGGCCCGTGAAGAAGTGGAAGATATCATGCTGAGCTTTCCATCGGAATTGCTTTGGGAACACCCGGCAGGATTGGCTTCACCTGGCTTTCATTTACAGCATCTCAGTGGTGTGCTTGACCGGGTGTTTACTTATGCGCGCAATCATGGGCTCAGCCCACTCCAATTTGACCAGCTTGCAGCCGAAGGCCAGGATTCGGAACCGGGATACACAACAGATGAGCTGGTGAAGCGTTTTCATATGCAGGTTGACACAGCATTGGAACAGATCAGCATCACTGATGAACACATATTAACAGATTACCGGGGTATTGGCAGGGCGGGCTTGCCGTCTACTGTTATCGGGCTTTTATTCCATGCAGCGGAGCACACCATGCGGCATGTAGGACAATTAATAGTAACGGCCGCGGTAGTAAGAAATGGCTGAATCTTTTTTCGGAACTATGAAGCTGTCTAAAATAATTTCAGTACTTACCACGAAAGTTTTTTAATTTCCACGAATACACTAATTAACAAAAATAAAGACAATTTTTTAAAAAAAATTCGTGGCAATTCGTGCATTCGCGGCAAAATAGAAAAAACTGCAAACAGATTCGAGGAAGCTGTTTAAAAACATTGACGGTTTTTCATAATAAATTCCATAGCGTGAATTAAATTGTAAGACCAACACATGCCTGTTTAATCAAACGCTTTATGTCCGGGTATCTGCTCAATTTGAAGGGCCCGAACAGCTATTCACTAAATAAATTTATAGGAGTGGATTCTAAAAATTAGCTAATTTCACTTTCATTCTCAAACTCCGAAATAACTGAATCAGATCAACATGAGAAAATCAATTTTACGCAGTTCATTTGCGTATACTGTTGCCGTTCTTATAGCATTTCAATCTTGTAAAGACGATAGCTACCTCACTAAATCCCTGCCGATAGCGGATCAGTCTTTTACAGAAAGTTTCGACAACTATCAGGAAGCATACGATAAGGGATGGAGGGCAATTAACAGGAGTATCCCCCTGGGCCGCAGGTATTATGATGTTGTTGACGCTCCTATCATCACCTCTCCTAATTACGTGGCCATTTATTACCCTGAATGGAACCAGGCGCAGTTTACCCTTGATTCATTACAATATATATTTACATTTCCCGGAAGAATTTGGGAAAGGGCCTATGCATCTCAAAGGGGATCCAATGGATATGTGGCAACCAGTCTTGCCAGTGCGGAAATAGTAAATTTAACGGGGCCCAGTGTTAACTACAATGTCAATAACTGGCTTGTTTCACCGGAAGTGATCATACAAAACGGTGATAAAATATCATTTTACACTTATTGTAAAGGGGTGGCCCGTTTGCAGTTATGGATCAATGAATCCAATACGATTGACGTTGGTACAGATATTCCGGTGACAGGTGATTTTACTGATAAATTACTTGATATTAACCCGGGTTATTTTAGCGCGGCTACCGACCCGGTAAAAGCATTTCCCCAAAACTGGACAAGATTTGAAGGTGAGGTAAAAGGTTTACAAAATCCTGTAAAAGGAAGATTTGGCTTCAGGTATGTCATACAGGGTGGTACTCCTTCAACCGCGCCAACCTTTGACGATTTATACAACGAATTACATGAAAGCGTAATTGGGATTGATGAAGTATCTTTTAAAAGTGTTCCTTAATTTAAATAATTGACTCATTCAAAATATACATCGATATGAATAACAGGCTGATCCCGCTATTTATGTTTTTTTCCGCAATAGTAATCATCATCATTGCCTGTAAAAAAGATACCGCCGTTACTGCACCGGTGAATTATTCCTTTTCGGAAGAATTTGATACTGTAAGCAACAGCATCTCAAAAGGATGGGTAATTGCCAACAATTCCAAACCAATCGGAACAGCCGCCTGGAAACAGGGTGTTTTTTATTTTGAAAATAAAGTTGGCACCGGTGATGGTTTTAGCGCTGTAAATGCCTCCTACTCCGGGAATGATTTTATTATGACCAGTGTAGATTGCGGCTTTGGAACGGCCAATTGCAGTAACTGGCTTATTTCACCGGAGATGACCGTAAAAACCGGGGATTCCATTAGTTTTTATACAAGAACCTATAAAAGTCCGGCATCCAATGCAGACAGGTTACAGGTTCGGTTAAACACAGTTAACAGTTCGCCAGATGTTGGTGTTGATAGTAACAGTACCGGCGGGTTCAGTACCGTATTACTGGATATCAACCCAGGTTTTTTGCTGACTGGTGCGAATTCTTTTCCCGGTATCTGGACAAAATATACCATCACTATCATTGATATGCCGGAAGCAAAAAAAACCAGGATTGCATTTCGTTATTATGTGCCAAGCGGCGGCCCCACCGGGAAAAACGGCCTGGGTGTTGGCATCGATAAATTTCAATTTACCTCAAACTAAATTGAAATCGAAAATTGAAAAATGATAAAGGTTCATAGATCAAAACAGGTGCAGATACGTTCCCTTAATCTAATGTCAATGATCCGTTATTTTAATTGTACATGCTTCCGTTTTAAATTTTCATTTTTCATTTTTCCGCTATTACTGATAAGTTTCGTAAACTTTTGCTGCAACGACGGCAGTGCCGGCAAAGAAAAAAAATCTGAACCTGGTACAATTACTGCTCATTTAGAAAATGATTCATTGATCGAAGAAGGCAAGTTACTGATCCGGGAGGGTGATCTTTTAACAAGAAGTGATGATGATTTTGAAAGCCTTAGCCTCCAGAATTTTTCAAAAAAGGACAGAACCTACTCTCATAGTGGAATCGTATTCAGGGAAGATAGCATATGGCTCGTTTATCATTCCATGTCAGGGCCCGAAAACCCTGGTGCAAGTATCAAAAGAGAACCGTTTGAAAGTTTTGTAAACCCGGAAAAAAAGACGGGATTTGGCATTTTCAGGTACCATCTTTCCCCGGCGGAAATTAGTGCACTGCATATTTTGTATAAAAAATATTATGCCGAAAAATTACCCTTTGACAAAAGCTTCAATCTAAAAACAGACGATAGCATGTACTGTTCTGAAATAATTTATAAAAGCCTGAAAAAAGTTACCAATAACAGGGTGATTTTACCCACTTCCTCCTTAACAAATTTTAAACCCAAAACAAGCAGCATTTATTTTAAAAATGTTTATTTTAAAAAGTTTGAATACGTTGGATTGGATGATCTTTATATGAATTCTTTTTGCACAAAAATTTTTAGCGTTCAATTCAAATAATGGAGCACATACTACTTTATACAGACGGGTCATCAAGAGGTAACCCCGGTCCGGGCGGCTATGGCGTGCTGCTGATGTGGGGAAAACACCGCAAAGAATTGTCAAAGGGATTCAGGCTCACTACTAACAACCGGATGGAATTATCGGCCGTCATTGCAGGATTGGAAGCCATCAAAAAAAATGAGTTGCCGGTCACCGTTTATACTGACAGCCAGTATGTGATCAATTCAGTTGAAAAAGGCTGGCTGAAAAGCTGGATAAAAACGAATTTTGCAGGTGGTAAAAAGAATAAGGACCTCTGGAAGCAGTATCATGAACTGGCAAAAAAATTCAATATAAAATTTGTATGGGTAAAGGGCCATGCCAATAACCCGCACAATAACCGTTGCGATAAATTAGCCACTTCTGCAGCAGATGGGCAAGAACTACAGATAGATAAAGGATATGAAGAAGCCCTTTAAAAAAAATGCCACCCGTAAAGAGTGGCACTATTATTTTAAGGATAAGACCTGTTAAGCGATAACATGCCTTCGTACCGCATATTTATTGATAAGAAAATAGCTGCCAAATAAAATGGCGCTAAAGAATAAAGTGGCGTATAAACTTCCTTTAAAAAAAGGCAGTCCCGCAGCAAAGCTGGCCATTAATCCATCCCATGTTCTGGCGTAAGGCAAATTGTTAAGCGCCAGTCCACCCCCGATCCACACTGAGAAATTGGAAGCGACAAAGAAAAAGACAGCGCCTGCAATGGATCCTGCCGCGATATGCAATAAATTTTCCTTTTTAACCGCAAAGCCAATTACAGTAATTGCTCCAAACAAAATATAATTCATCAGTTGCCCCTGGTAAAAACCGGCAATGGATGATATTTTGAACTGGAACAGTACTTCATAAATAATGTCTGATACCAGCATGGACAGGATAGGAAGCAGGAATGAAAACTTTTTGTCTTTTACGATACTGCCACTAAACAGGGCCATCGCTATCTGAGGGGCAAAGCCAAGAGGCCTGCCGGGCATTATTCTGTACAATGAGGCAATGACTACCAGTAAAATAAAACTTCCTATGATTGATTTATCTATCTTCATTTTTTATAATTTATCAAGCGCAAAAATAAGCAATAAATTGTTACGGGCAATATTAAAATCAATTTTTAAGATCGTACATCACCGGGTTCTTTGGGCTGGTAATAAAGATATTGCCATTGCGATTCCTGCCGTTATTAATTTGTGATGAAAATCACCCAGGATCTTATTTAATGATCCAATCTCAATTGGAGATAATATTAATCACTATGTTGCCGATATTGCTTCCAGCCCAATTTAATGAACCGCTTGCGCTCCCAGCATATTCCTGCGGTGCTGCACTCGCAGCCATTCCTGTTGAATGGATGAGTATCTCTTTGGTACTTTCTAACAATGATTCCGCGGTGTGTTCAGATACTACTTTGCTCACTGCTGCAGCTGATCGTCTTATCATTACCTCGCTATTTCTTTTTTAACGGTGGGTTGATTGAGTACAATAATTAATTGCTTAATTGCCGGAGCCGGTTTCTTAAAATAATGAAAAACTTGGTAGAAACGGAGTATTAATACAAGGAGCGCTTTAGCATGTATACGGAAAAAATTAAATAAAACTAATTTTCATGGGACGTCATTTTAAATTTCTAAATTCAAATTCATTCCGGAAAAATTACATTTTAATAATCTTCAACAAGGAACCGAATTGTGGCTGCCGATACTTTCCTGGAGCAATCCGTAAGCTGGAAATCAGGATCCGGGATATAAAAAATTGACAACGAATCGCGTGCCCTCCATATTCCAACGGAAAATTTCTGACCCATTTTGAATAACTATTTTTTACAAATAATTTGATATTATATTTGAGTTTATAGAACACAATAGAGAATTTAACTGAAGATGGTATAAGCTACCGTTTCGTTCTATAAAAGGGAACAACAAAGCATAAAATGAGATGAATACTTTTCAATCATATGCGAAATTTACCGCGTGCATTCCAAATTTACCTGCCAGCAATTGAAGCTTAATTGTTGATCGCAGCAGGTTTTAAAATTAATCTTTTGGGCAATGAGATGGCATTAAAGTTTTACTATTATTGATCATTAAAAATAAACAGTTAACTATTAGCGACCAACGATCAACCATCATAAACAGCATGGCAAAACATATTCATACCGGTAAAACAGGCGAAGCAATGGGTGTGGCATGGCTGCTGGAAAAGGAATACATTATAAAGGAACAAAACTGGAGGCATTCCCGCTGGGAGGTGGATGCCATAGCTGAAAAAGATACCGTTTTACATTTTATAGAAATAAAAACCAGGCGAACCAAAAAATTTGGCATGCCCGAAGAAAAAGTAGGTAACAAGAAGATAAAGAACATGATTAACGCAGCGGAAGAATACCTTCACCAGCATCCGCAATGGAAACGTATCCAGTTCAATATTCTTTCTATCCTGATTATAAGGAATGAGCCCGTAGAATATTTTTTGATCGAGGATGTATATTTGTGAAGCCGGCTATCCTGGATCAATTTTGAATAGGCGAGCTACTGGTATATCCTAAACCTGCGGTTTCCAAATTGCTTTCGTGTTTAAAAGAATTAGCAAATTAGCATTAGCTAATCAGCACATTTTCCCATTTTCCCATTTTCAAATTAGCCTCTCACAATTTCATCAATTCCTTCATCTTCTCCACCATTTTATAAGTGGCGGGGCAATACTGGATATTCTGTTTATGAACGTGTATGTAATCCACCATTTTCCTTTTGGTTAGATGTGGAAAGCCTTCACAGTCTGCGGGGCGAATGGGATAAATGGAACACTTATTATCCGCCAGGTTTAGAAACTGGCAGGGTTGTTTTTTATTTTGCCAGTCATTATCCTTTTTATCATATTTAAGCCATTTCTCTTTAAACTCATCCGGGGTCATTTCAAAATGAGCCGAAATGCGTTTGATGTCTTTTACGGAAAAAGTGGGTGTCATTTTTTTGCAACAATTACCGCAGCTCAGGCAATCCGTTTCTGCCCAAACTTCCTTATCCACCTGGTCAACAAGGTTATGCAGTTCCTTTGGCGGATTTTTTTCTAACTTAGTTAAAAAAGACTTCAGTGATTTTTTATGGTACCGTACTTTTTGTTTGAACGAACGAAAGTTTACTATCATCATCTACTTAATTAAAAATTAAAAAACGCCTTCAGATCCAACTCCATTCTTGATTTTGCTATCTTAAAATAAAATAAGATATTCACTTCAATCTTAAGGAAATATATAACTATTTAAATAAATTAAAAATTAAAAACGCCTTCACATCCAACTTCATCCTTGTTTTTGTTGTCTTAAAATAATTATGAATAATATATGTACTTCAATCCCTGGAAACTTTTAATTTATAATATGCTTTATGTGGGAACCATATAAAAAGGGGTACAAGGCCTACCTGCAACTGGAAAAATCGCTGAGTGAAAATTCCGTGGAAGCCTACTTATATGATATTGAATTACTTACCGATTGGATGGAGGGAAAAAAGGAACGGAAAACCCCTAAACAAATTGAATTAAAAGATCTTGAAAATTTTGTAATATGGATAAGCAAAGAGGGCAAGACAAAGCGATCCAAGGCAAAAATAAAATCGGGAACCAGTGACCTGGGCATGTTGCCGGGATCACAGGCAAGGATCATTTCCGGGATCAAAAGTTTTTTTAAATACTGCCTGCAGGAACAGATCATTTCCATCGATCCCACTACCCTGCTCGAATCACCCAAACTTAAAAGATCCCTGCCCGATGTGCTGAGTTATGAAGAAATTGAATCGATTATTAATAAGATCGATCTTAGCAAACCCGAAGGAGGCAGGAACAAAGCAATACTGGAAACCTTGTACAGTTGCGGCTTACGGGTAACAGAGGCTGTAAACCTTCGTATCAGTTGCCTGCACCTGGATGTTGGTTTTATAAGGGTCATTGGCAAAGGCGATAAAGAAAGACTGGTTCCTATTGGAAACGATGCAATAAAATACATTAATATTTACAGGAACGATATTCGTGTACACATCAACATCCAACCGGGCAATGAAGACATTTTATTTTTAAACCGGCGGGGCAGTAAACTTTCCAGGGTGATGATATTTTTAATTATCCGGGAGCTGGCCAGGCAGGCAGACATAAAAAAAATCATCTCGCCACATACCTTCCGGCACTCCTTTGCAACACATTTGGTGGAAGGTGGGGCCGACCTTCGTGCGGTACAGGAGATGCTTGGCCACGAGAGCATTACCACAACTGAAATTTATACGCACCTCGACAGGGAATTTCTTCGTACCACGCTGCAGCAATTTCACCCGGCTTTTAAATGAGTGATGAGTGATGAGTTATTACATCGCATCAAGTCCTATACCATCAGGCGCAGGGCTCCAGCCCTGTGTCTGTAATGTTACTAATACCCGCATCTTAAAAGCCGTTCAAAATCACAATATCCGGCAACCTCTTTTTTTCGGTGAAA
>JBDTVX010000257.1:0-8647 GCA_040007015.1 Ferruginibacter sp.
AAAATATTAATATTGCCGGTATATCACGTTTGCAAATAACTATAACTTAAAAATCGAAGAGTAGTAACGTGGAGACACAGGGCTGAAGCTTTGCGCCTGAAGCAACGAGACACAAGGCTGGAGCCCTGTGCCTGAAGGTTATGAGTTACGTGATGAGTTATTATTTTGATCCCAGCAAAACTTCCGACTGGGGATATGTGACGGAATTTTTAGGATAGGAATTTTTTACCTTATTGCGGTAGTTTTTAAACATGCTCATCCAGCGTAATTTTAAAACGCCCAATATGCCTTCTTTTACAATGCCTTTATTCATTTTACTATCGCCTAACTGACGGTCGATAAAGGTAATGGGTACTTCAGTAATCTTGAAACCCAATTTCCAGGAAGCAAATTTCATTTCTATCTGGAAGGCATAACCTACAAAAGTTATTTGTGATAAATTGATGGTTTCCAAAACTTCCCTGCGATAGCAAACAAAGCCGGCGGTTGGGTCCCGTACCGGCATCCACGTTATTATCCTGGTGTAAAGGGAGGCACCTTTTGATAGGGCAATCCGGTTGGCAGGCCAGTTTTCAACTGCCCCTCCTTTTACATATCTTGAGCCTACCGCAACGCCGGCCCCGTTTTTACAGGCAAGATATAAGCGCTCAAGGTCTCTTGGGTTATGAGAAAAATCTGCATCCATTTCAAATATAAACTGGTATCCTTTTTCCAAAGCCCAGCGAAATCCATGGATATACGCCGTTCCTAAACCAAGTTTACCTTCGCGTTCTTCTAAAAATAATTGCTGGGGATATTTGTAAAATAAGGACTTTACCAAATCAGCCGTCCCATCCGGGGAACCATCATCGATTATCAAAACATGGTAATTCTGCCGCAAACCGATTACTGTACCGATAATATTTTCGATGTTCTCTTTTTCGTTATAAGTAGGTATGATAACTAACTTTTCCAAGAATTATTTTGATGCTATTTAAACGAATTTACAAATTGTGCCGTTAACCAGCCACGACAAATTTTCTTCCACTCTAATTTAGTTATTTTTTAACAGGGTTCGGTTTAATATTTCTGTAAGCTTTTGCTTCGTGTGGAGTGGAAAATCACCCCGCATCATCCAGTCGTAATACTGGGGCTCGGCCTTTAATACATCTACCACCGGCCTGCCTTTATGCTTACCAAAATTAAATATTTCTATGCCTTTGGAGTCAAACAAAAAGCGGCGGGCATAATCCACAACCTTGTCTTCACCGATCGTTCCAAGAATAGAATCAATAGTATTACCAAGCTTTGGATAGCGTATGAGCTGCGACAATAAAACATCGATGGTAGCATTTACATCCGCTTCGGCGCTATGTGCATCCAGTAATTCTCTTTCACAATAAAATTTATATGCAGCCGTAAGGGTTCGGGGTTCCATCGTATAAAAAATATGCTGCACATCAACCATTCTCCGGGTACTTAGATCCAAATCCATCCCGGCACGTAAAAATTCTTCCATTAACATGGGAATATCAAAGCGGTTGCTGTTATACCCTCCCATATCACAATTTTCTATAAATTGTTTCAGCTCGTTGCCGCACTGCTTAAAGGTAGGGGCATCTTTTACCATTGCATCTGTAATTCCGTGTATCTCCGTAGATAAAGGAGGAATGGGTATCCCCGGATTTATGAGTTTTCTTTTTACCTGCCTGGTGCCATCGGGCAGAATTTTTATCATCGCTACTTCTACAATCCTGTCTGTAGAAAGATTTACACCAGTGGTTTCAAGGTCGATAAAGGCAATTGGACGGGTCAATAGTAAGGACATTTGTAGATTTTGGTTTAATGGTTTTATTGTAACCTTTTAAAATATCTATTGTTAATTACCTGATTATTAATTATATAATAAATAATTATTGTTAACCAAATACTAAATTCCCGGAAAATCAGTTATAGTCATGTGCTTATAAATATATCCGGCATATTTTTTATTAAGGAACGATTAAGCAAGTTAACTTTTTAACTTTTAATACTGAAATATTCATTTCATCAGAAGAAAAGGTTACGTAATTTTGCAAATCGAAAATAAAAATACAATCAATAAACCAATCATTATGAAAAAAATTTTATTATTTGCCGCCATTCTTTTAACCGGCATTATTATGTTCTCTTCCTGCGCGGCAGGCAGAAGAGGTACCGGTTGCCCGATGACGGAAAATATAATTCACTAAACCAAGGAATTTTTAAATGAACTGGATAGATTTAACGAAAGAATCACAGTTGATTGATATAATAGAGCAATCAAAAAATAAGCCACAGTTGATTTTTAAACATAGTACAAGATGTGCCGTTAGTGGTGTTGCTAAAAATCGCCTCGAAAGAAGTGTTCCTCCCGGAAATGTTGATTTTTATTTTCTCGACCTCATAAAAAACAGGGGTATTTCCACTAAGATAGCCGAAGACTTTTCCGTGTATCATGAATCACCCCAGGTGCTTTTGATCAAAAACGGCGAATGCATTTATGATGAAAGCCACTCCGGTATCAATATGAAAGATATTGAAGAACAGGTCTTAAACCTTAAGCCCTAAGCTCCTCCTTTTGACAATCCCAGCAAAAAAGCCTTTAACAATTTTCCATCCGCATTTATTTTAGTACTCTTTTTTTCTAATTTCAATTGCGCTTGAATTGATCCGGGTATGCTTACCAGCTCACCAATCACCGGCTCTACCACATCATAAAATTTTACGGGATGGGCCGTTTCCAACACAATTCCTTTTTGACCCGGATGCTTTTGCAAATAATTCTGCAATGCCCGAAATCCAACTGCACCGTGGGGATCAAGCAAATATTGACTGGTTTGATAAACTGATTTTAAAGTAGCCTTTGTTTCACCATCCGAAATACTGCAACTACTCATTATATTTTGCAGATCATTAAACCGGTGATGAAATAATTCAAGTATGCGGATAAAATTGCTGGGGTCGCCAACATCCATTGCATTGGAAATAGTAGCTACCGCTTTTTTAGTTTCATATTTTTGGGTTAGCATAAATTCAGGCACCACATCATTTGAATTGCATGCCGCAATAAAATGCTGAACCGGCAGGCCGGAAATATGTGCCAGGATTCCCGCACAAATATTACCGAAATTTCCACTAGGCACAGATATCACCGGTGGATTATTTTTATCGGCCCATTGTCTGTATGCAAAGAAATAATACAACTGCTGCGGCAGCCATCGGCTTACATTGATGGAGTTAGCGGAGGTGAGAAATAATTTTTCGCTGAGGACATCGTCGGTGAACGCCTGCTTTACCATTTGCTGGCAATCATCAAAAGTACCAGCCACTTCCAATGCGTGAATATTTTTACCCAGTGTTGTCAATTGCTTCTCCTGTACAGAACTTACTTTGCCCGACGGATATAAAATTACCACTTCAATCCCATCCACATCGTAAAAGCCATTGGCAACCGCACCACCAGTATCACCCGATGTTGCCACCAACACCGTTACTTTTTTTTTAGCACCGCCGAACGAAGCCGAATGGTTTACAAAATAACCCAGGCAGCGGCTCATAAACCGGGCGCCCACATCTTTAAAAGCCAGCGTGGGCCCGTGATACAATTCCAGCGAGAATATATGGTCCGTTACTTTTACCAACGGAATATCAAAGTTGACGGTTTCCTTTACAATGCTACGCAACACATCTTCAGGTATAGCGTCCCCTACATAAGGCTTCATTACCTGGTAAGCAATCTCCTCGTGCGAATATTGGAAAATATTTTTAATCAATTCTTTCGAAACGGCGGGCACCCGTTCCGGAAAGTATAAACCATTATCTGGCGCCTGTCCGTTAATGGTAGCCTGTTTAAAATTTACTTCGGGTGATTGGTGATTGGTACTGAAATACTGCATTTTAATTAATTAATAATTAATAATTGATCATTGATCATTTTTTTGGAGCCAGGTGCCCGCAGTACCAGGAATTTTTAATTTTTAACTATTAATTTTCTGCCAGGATTTTAACCCCTGTTGAATTAATTGTCGTTACATAAGTGTGATAATCCAACCCTATCCTGTTATAAATTCCCTGCATTACTGCTTCCACTTTTATTGCGGTGGCCTCATCCCTGCTCAGCATAAAAATAGATGGCCCCGATCCGGAAATTCCCCCGCCCAACGCACCTGTTTCTTTGCACCTGCTTTTCACCTCATCAAAACCCGGGATCAAAATACTTCTCACCGGTTCAATGATCACATCTTCCAATGACCGCCCGATCAGGTCAAGATCCCCCTGCATAAAGCCTGCAACCAGCCCCGCGATATTACCCCATTGCCTGATCGCATCTTTTAGCAGCACCTCTTTTCGCAGTATCTGTCTTGCATCTTTGGTACGCACTTCAATCTGGGGATGAACGATCGTAATAAAAAGACCAGGCGAGGGGATTGAAATAATATCCAATGGATGTATACTACGGATCAGTGTAATGCCGCCGTAAATACAGGGCGCTACATTATCGGCATGTTTTACACCCGAGGCTACTTTTTCACCAAACATGGCAAAGCGCACCAGGTCTTTCTTTGAAAAGATATTCCCGAGTAAGTGATTGGCAGCCACTACCGAACCAGCCGCACTTGCGGCGCTTGACCCGATTCCACTGCCCGGTTTAATATTTTTATGAATGGTTACATCAAAACCGGCGGGCCTATCCAGCCCGCTGATCATTTCTACCAAAGGCGCACCGGCTGTGTTCTGCGCCGGGTCTAACGGTAACGGGTACCCGTCGGCGCTGTGAATAATGATCTTTTTTTCATGCAGCAATTTTATCTCCATCAGGTCATTGGGCTCATTTAAACACATACCCAGTATATCAAAGCCGCAAACCAGGTTTGCCACCGTTCCCGGAGCCAATACTTTAACGCTTCGTTCCCCTGTGGTGCCATTGTGTTGAACAACTGTTTTACCTCCCTGTTGTTGATCTTGAGCCATAAAATTTTTGTCTTTGTGAGCTATCTTATTCATGCCCTTTGGATGATATCACCCTTTGAAAACAATATCACCCCTTCGGGGTTTTAATTACTTAATATTCTGTATGTTTCTATAATCATTCAAAAAAAATCCGGAGGAGTGACATTGAAACTATTTAATCTTTGAATATGACGCCTCATTGCGGAGCCGGAAAAGTCGCTGTTTATATCCTTCCTGTCCTTATTATATCCGCAAACACACCCGATGCCGTTATATCCGCCCCGGCACCGGCACCCTTTATTACCAATGGCTGATCAACATACCGGTCGGTATAAAAAAGTACAATATTATCTTTTCCATACAAATGGTAAAAATCATGATGCGGATCAATATGCTGCAAACCTACAGACGCTTTTCCCTTATCATATTTGGCAACAAACTTTAATTTTTTTCCGGCCGCATCCGCTTCTCCGTATAATTTTTTAAAATGGTTTTCATGCGCTTCCATTGCCTGGTAAAAATCCAGTACCGAGCCTTCCATACAAGCGGGCGGCATAAAGGAATTGTTGATAATATCTTCCATTTCTATTTTTTCGCCCGCCTCCCGCGACAGGATCATTATTTTACGCATCACATCCTTGCCGCTTAGATCAAGCCTCGGATCGGGTTCGGTATATCCCTCATCCTGTGCCTGTTTTACTACCGAAGCAAAACTTTTTTTACCATCATAATTATTAAATACAAAATTGAGCGTACCGCTTAAAACAGCTTCCATCGTATGTATATTATCACCGCTACGCAACAGGTCGTTCAACGACACAATTACCGGTAAACTGGCTCCCACATTGGTTTCAAAAATAAATTGCGCGTTAAATTCCGTTGATAATTTTTTCAGTTTGTTATAGTACTCCATGCTGGAAGAACAGGCTATTTTATTACACGCCACCACTGAAATACTTTTTTGCAATAGCTGGTCATAACAGGAGGCAACCAGCTCATTTGCCGTAACATCCGCAAACACGGCATTGCGTAAATTTTTTGCCAGGATGGTATCAATAAATCCCTGCATATTCATTAGCGTTGCGTTAGCCAATAAGGCTTTCCAGTTTTCCAGGTCGATTCCTCCATCATTGAAAAGCATTTTTTTGCTATTGGCCAAACCCACCACATTTATTTTTAAGTGGAGTTTTTCCTGCAGGTATCGTTGTTGCTTAAGAATCTGTGCAACTAATTTACTCCCTACATTTCCCACACCGGCAATAAATAAATTCACTTCTTTATATACGGTTTCAAAAAACTCTTCATGCAAAACATTGATCGCTTTTTTTACATCATGCATGGAAATCACTGCAGAAATATTTCTTTCCGATGAGCCCTGCGCAATGGCCCTTACATTTACACCATTACGGCCCAGGTTGCCAAACATTTTACCGCTAATGCCGGGATGGCTCTTCATATTATCACCAACCAGTGCTATGATCGCCATTTCCTTTTCGACTATGATCGGATCTACCTTTTTTGTTGCTATTTCATAAGCAAAAGCGGTATCAATGGCGTTCTTTGCCTCATCCGCATTTACCGTATCAATACCCACACAAATAGAATGCTCGGAAGAACTTTGGGTGATAAGGATCACATTGATCATTTTGGCTGCCAGGGCTTCAAATAACCTTTTGGAAAAACCGGGAATACCCACCATGCCACTTCCTTCCAGGCTTAACAGGGATATATTATTGATGCTTGAAATACCGCGTATAATGCTTCCGTTTATGGTGGCCCCGTTTTGTATAACCGTTCCCCTGTCCGCCGGCGCAAAAGTATTTTTTATCCAGGTAGGAATTCCTTTACTGCTAACCGGCTGTATGGTTGGCGGATAAATTACCTTAGCGCCAAAATGCGAGAGTTCCATTGCCTCCTGGTAAGATATCTGCGGAATGATCTTTACATTGCTTACCAGTCTTGGATCCGCGGTCATCATTCCCGATACATCTGTCCAAATTTCCAGCACATCCGCATTTAAGGCAGCAGCGATGATCGCAGCGGTATAATCAGAGCCTCCCCTTCCGAGTGTAGTATTGGCGCCACTGGCATCTGATGAAATAAAACCCGGTACAATAAATAAAGAGGATGCTGAGCCATTAAAATAATCACTCACTTTCTTATCGGTGGTTCCAAAGTCCACTGACGCGGCGCCAAAATTGGAATTGGTAATAATTAGTTCCCTTGAATCTATCCATTCGCTTCCGGCGGTTTCAACTGTAAACCTGGCCGCAATGATCTGTGAGGATAATATCTCCCCATAACTCACGATCCTGTCTTTGGTACGCTCCGACAATTCCCTCAATAAAAAAATGCCATTACAGATATCTTCAATTTCATTGCACAATGTTTTTACCATACTTAATACACTACTCTGCCGGGTGATGGAAATTAACTCTTTCACTGTCTGCAAATGCCGTTGCTCTGATTCCAGTAATTTTTCTTTATACAACTCATTTCCTTCTGATGCCAGTTTACTGCATTGCAATAAGTTATCTGTGATGCCGCCTAAGGCAGATAGTACAACAATCGTTTTGTCAATCTTTATTTTTTCGTTTATGATGGCAATTACCTTGTTTATATTTTCCGCGTTCTTAACCGAACTTCCTCCAAATTTTAAAACCTGCATGACCTTTTATTTGTATGTAAAATGTAAATATCAATATTATTTCCTTTGAAAAAAAGCGGTAGCCCAATGGTGATATGAAATTGCACAACCCTTAACGGGTAATTGCAGAAGTAATTGTTATAGTGGTCCCGGTAGCTGGTGCAGCTATCGAAATTTTGCGGAAGATGATATGTAAATTCACTGGAACCACTTTTGTATGCGCGAAATTAGGGAATTAATTGTAATGCAGGGATAAGTATTTGAAAATTTTAAAGTATTTTCATGCTTTACTTGTATTGCTGCCAGCATTATTACATTTTATTAAAAAATATTGAATATGGATCACCAGTCAACCCGTGGCTTGCAGCATTTTAAAAATTTGGTAGGAATCAAGTTTCAATTGTACAATAGTCTTTTTACTTCACTACCCTTTCACCGTATTGAAAAAACGGGTATCCTGTTATCACTTTTACTAAATAATTGCGAAGAAGGATACAAGCAAAGGCAAAGCCCTGCAGAGATCATTGAAGAGTTCTTTTCAAAACATACCACTTATAAGCTGCCGCAGGAAAGGCTGGACCTGTTATTTCGATTTATTCAATATATAGAGCGGCAGGTGGTGTTATTCGATGCACTGGAAGATGCAGGTTTTAAAGAAGTGCATGATACCGGCGGTGTAGGCACATTAAAACACCTCGAAAGCGAGGTGATCGAACAAAAAAAACAGGCTGAATTAAAGGAAAAACTTAAGACATTTGCTGTAAGGCTTGTACTAACAGCACACCCTACCCAATTTTATCCCGGTGCTGTTTTGGGAATTATCAATGATCTTTCCAATGCACTGGCCGAAAACAATGCGGTTCAAATCAATATGTATTTGCAGCAATTGGGAAAAACGCCGTTCTTTAAAAAACAAAAACCCACACCGTACGATGAGGCAATGAACCTGGTATGGTACCTGGAAAATATTTTTTATCCTGCCGCAGGCAGAATTATTTCTTTTTTAAAAAACCAGTTCCCGGATGCCATTGACGATAAGAATCCAATTAT
>JBDTVX010000258.1:0-8634 GCA_040007015.1 Ferruginibacter sp.
ACTTCTCCGGATGCATCTTTAATTGCAACCCCTCCCGGAAAAGTAATTAATCCTCCATTGGAATGTTCAATATTATATAGCGAAGCGCCTGGTTGTACCAACGGGCTAAGCGCTGCGGTATCCATCAAAAACCAGGCGGCTGTTTTTGCTTTTTTCCACGAAATGTCAACAGAGCCGATCCATGCCCCATCCATATGGGCAAATGCTACAAGATTGCTGCCTGCATCTACCACGCAGATATTCATTTTGGCCTTTAATTTTACTGCTTTCTTTTTGGCGGCAGCAATGGCTGCTTCTGCCTGTGCTAACGTAATATTCATTTTTGGGTTTTTATTTTAAATTTTTATTACTAATCGGATTTTAAAATATGTCAACAGGATTTGCGCCTTTCGGGAATTTTTTAAATACATGCCATATTATTTTTCACCTGGTAATTTTGGAAGAACCAGATCGTTCAGCACACTTTTCTGTGACACCATTTTTTCTACATCTTCGCTTTTACGCGGAGCGAGTCCCGACAATAATTCATACCCGTCTTTTGTGATGAGCACATCATCTTCAATTCTGACGGCAATACCCCACCATTTTTTATCGCATGCACTGTTTGATGGAATATAGATGCCAGGTTCAACGGTGATCACCATATTTGCAAGCAGTATATTGTAAATGCCTTTATCATGCACATCGAGGCCAAGAAAATGCGAGCACCCATGCGGGTAATATTTATTTATTTCATCCCTGGTTTTAAGGATGCCGAGCTCCAGTAAGCCGTCGGCCAGCACCTGTTTTGCTTTATTTTCGGTGGAATCAAAAGCAGTGCCTTCCCTGCAGAGCTTGAGCACCGCCTCCTGTGCTTTATACACGAGATCGTATATTGCCTTTTGCTGCGGGTTGAATTTACCGGTTGATGGAACGGTGCGTGTTACATCAGCGGAATAGCCATGATATTCTGCACCTACATCCATTAAAACCATTTCGTTACCAATATTTGTTTTCGTGTTTTCTTCATAATGAAGTGTACAGCCATTTTCGCCAGCACCAACGATAGAAGGGTAACCTACCCATTCGGCGCCATATCTTTTGTGCACATATTCCTGTATCGCCTGCAGGTCGAGCTCCGACATGCCGGGTTGTATAGCTTTCATCGTTTCCGCATGCGCCTGGGCGCTTATTTCAACCACTTTTCTTACCAGGTTCAGCTCTTCTTTTGTTTTTACCTGGCGGAGTGTACCGGTATATTGATCATATAAAACGGTATTGAACTTTCTCGACCTGATCTTTCCTTTAACAATATTCAATGTTACTGAATCCGATATATTCATAATATCGGTTACAGCCAGGTTATCACCAAATGAATGATCTTTGGTCATAGATCCCGCATCGATCTTCTTATTAAAATTTTCCGTAAAATAATGAAGACTGTTCATATTGCCATATTGCTCAAAAAGGCCTAACCACTTTTCATCATCGGCATCAAAGCCTTTTTCAATGCCAGCTTTTTGCCTGAATATTTTTATGAGATCATATTGGTCCGCCGAATCAGTGGGGTCATCTGCAATATCTTCAACCGGCGCCTCAAAAAGAATTTTATCAAATTTTGAAAAATTAAGGGGTAAGTTTTTAAAATCAGCGCCTGTAAAAACCTTGTCAAAACCCAACTGAGATTTTACTTTATCAATCCCCATTCTTTTGCCCGTCCATGATTCTTGCAAGGTATCCCGCTTCTGAATAAAAAAAAGCTCATTATAATTTTTGTTCCCTTCCCCGGTTTGGTCTTCTTTAAATATAAGCAATACGGCATTGGGTTCTTTGTATCCGGAAAAATAATAAAGGTCGGGATTTTGATGATAAGGGTACGATACATCTTTTGAAAATGTACGGGTGGGATAAGCAAAAATTACGGTCACCGAATTAGCGGGCATTAACAAACGGAGTGCGGCCCTTCGGGAAGCATGAAATTCTTTAGAGAGATAATCTGTTGGAAGCTTTTCCTGTGCGGAAAGGGTAACTGAAAATGATAGTAACAGTAACAATGAACAATAAAACCGTTTCATATACTTTATTAAAAAGTTAAATAATGATGCTTATAAAGATTGTAAATAGAATTGCACCAGGCCTTCTTACGTGCCCGGTATTTTCAATGATACATGAAAATTAATATATTATATTAAAAAATGTAACAAAATATTTCTAATGCAACGTTACATTTGGTCCATAACCTTATTAACAGGAATGAATGTTGCCTGTTCAAAGAATTTATTTGATCCGGGGTTTACTTACTCCCCTGTACGATTACCAGGTTAAACGAAATATGCGGGTTAAGATGCAGCTGTACTTTGTACCTCAAAAATTGCCGGCTAAAAAATAGCCTGAATAATTTATCCGTGTACAGCTCAACTATTAACTCAATTTTTATTGTAACTTTTGCTTTCGGAAATATTAGTAAATTCCAAAACCAACTACCATGAAAAGAATTTTATTCTTTCTGCTGATTATCTCACTGGCTGCCTGCCGGCAAAAAAAGCAATATGATACCATCATTCGCAACGGGATGATCTATGATGGTAATGGCGGCGAACCTTTTAAGGGGGATATCGCTATTAATAATGATACCATCGCTTTTATTGGCGACCTGTCAATTGCCCATGCAAAAAATGAAATGAATGCCAGTGGAAATGCGGTTGCACCCGGATTTATAAATATGCTGGGGCAGGCAATGGAATCATTGATCGAAGATGGAAGATCCCAAAGCGATATCAGGCAGGGGGTAACATTGGAAGTATTTGGCGAAGGAGAGAGCATGGGGCCCTTAAATGAAAGACTTAAAAAGCAGTTGCAGGATGGCCAGTCATTATTTAAATACAAAGTTGCATGGAATACCCTGGGTGAATATCTTGATTTTCTGGAGAAGAAAGGAGTATCGTGTAATGTTGCTTCTTATGTGGGCGCCACTACCATCCGCATGAATATTATTGGTGAGGATAACCGTGCGCCAACTCCTGCCGAATTAGACAGTATGCGATTATTAGTGAAAAAGGCAATGGAGGAAGGCGCCATGGGTGTTGGCTCCTCTTTAATTTATCCCCCTGCATTTTTTGCTAAAACGGAGGAGTTAATTGAACTGTGTAAGGAAGCGTCAAAATATGGTGGTTCCTATATCAGTCACATGCGTAGTGAAGGAAATAAATTATATGAGGGTGTGGAAGAATTGATCACCATTGCAAGAGAAGCAAACTGTCCTGCTGAAATTTATCATTTAAAAGCAGCAGGTAAAGGCAACTGGAACAAAATGGACAGTGTAATAAAAAGGATAGAACGGGCCAGGAAAGAGGGCCTGGATATCACCGCCAACATGTACACCTATACTGCGGGCGCCACGGGATTAACTGCAGGTTTTCCTCCTTCTTTACAGGATGGAGGCTTTGGTAAGCTTTGGAAACGCCTGCAGGATAAAACCGTTCGCGGGCAAATGAAAATAGCGATGAACAGCAATGCGCCCGAATGGGAAAATTTATATTATGGGGCCGGTGGTGCGGAAAAGGTTTTGATCCTGGGATTCCGGAGAGATTCCCTAAGAAAATACATTGGCAAAACCCTTGCAGCAATTGCCAAAATTCGTGGCGCTTCCCCTGAGGAAACAGCAATGGATCTTATTGTACAGGATAGCAGCCGCATAGAAGTAGCCTATTTTATGATGAATGAAGACAATGTAAAAAAACAGGTAGCATTGCCCTGGGTAAGCTTTGGCAGCGATGAAGGCTCGTACGCCCCGGAAGGGCTGTTCCTGAAATTCAACCCGCATCCAAGGGCCTATGGAAACTTTGCGCGGGTAATTGGTCATTACACAAGGGATGAAAAAATGCTGTCATTGGCGGAAGCCATCAAAAAATTAAGTAAACTGCCTGCCACCAACCTCAGGATTAAAAAAAGAGGCGAACTAAAAGCAGGCAATTATGCGGACATTGTTATTTTTGACCCTGCGAAAATTCAGGACCACGCAACCTACGACAAACCACATCAATATGCAACAGGAATTACCGATGTATTTGTAAATGGTGTGCCGGTTTTAAAAGATGGAGCACATACCGGTAACAAACCTGGAAGATTTGTAAAAGGGCCAGGTTGGAAGAAAGATGGATAGCTTTTGAACTCCAGGGAGGGTAATATTAAAACCTCACCCGTTTTAAAAACGGGTGAGGTTTGCCAATGCTATTCATGCATCACCTTATTCTCCTTATCAATATACCATACTTTATCACCCTTCATTACCCTGGCTTCCCCGTTTTCAAAACTATCTGCAAAATGATAAACGGGTTTTATTACCCAGTTCCCTTTTTTATCAATAAATCCCCAATAGCCTTTTGCATTGGCGGCAGGTGCAAGACCTTCTCCAAAACTGCGGGCATTGGAAAACTCAAAGGGGATCACTATTTCGCCATTGATATTAATGAATCCATAGAGGTTATTTTTAGCAACCGCTGCCATCCCGTTACTAAAGCCTGCCGCATCATCAAAATTCGCTGCTGTAATTGTTTTGCCGGTACTGTCGAGGTAAAGCCATTTGGCGCCTTGTTTTACCGCGGTATATCCTTCGTGGAAAGTCAATCCCTCATTGTATTCAGGTTTTACCACTTCCACCCCTGATTTATTTACATAACCCACTTTGCCATTCTTTTGAACCTTGGAGAGGCCACAAATACAGTCGTCTACATAGTCATAATTTTTCTCCCATTTTTGTGAGTAACCAGCCAGTACAGGGAGAAACAATACCAGCATAAGTAGCTTTTTCATAATGTTATTTTATGATGAAAAAATGATTTGCAGCTACAATTTATCAAACTATACATCACTAAATAATGATCGCAATAAGGGGAAAATATGATCTTCGTTATGTGCGGGATATTTTATGTGATGGCGATACAGGTGACACCTTTTTAAAAGGTGTCACCTGTATCGCCATCACGGGATAGCGTTTTTATAACCGGCGGGAGTATGCTGTGGATACCCGCCGGGCCTCAGTTACTAAAGATTGACTGAATGCTAAAAATTTTAAATTTTAAATTTTAATTTTCAATTAGCTATATCGTCTATACATTGCAGATAGCCAAAGCTCTTTGCCTCTTCATGAAAAGGAAAGTTTTCTGAATTTTTTCCCAGCTCCCAAAAGAATTTACTTCGCGGCATATTGTAATTACCTTCCTCGTTCATTTGCCCGGCATCATACAGCCTTCCATTTACCATGGTATATTTGATGCTTTCCGTATTGTAAATATTTTCGAGCGGGTTTTTATCCATCACAATAAGATCGGCGAGTTTGCCAGCCTGTAATGAACCGATCCAGTCATCCAGGCCCAGGCTTTGCGCCCCATTGATCGTTGCTGTTTTCAGGGCTTCCAGGTTGCTCATCCCTCCCTGCTGCATCATCCATATTTCCCAATGCGCGCCTATTCCCTGGATCTGGCCGTGTGCCCCCATATTAATTTTTACGCCTGCATCATTCAGTTTCTTCACACTTTTTGAAACAAGGATATGGCCGTTCTCATATTCCTCTTCCGGCAGCATCGTGCGGTAACGGCTTCGCGGATCAATAACGGATCTTGGTGTAAATCTTAATAATCTTTCTTTCTCCCAAACATTGGTGTGCTGGTACCAGTAGTACTCTCCGCTTACCGAACCGTAAGACACGATCAGTGTGGGGGTATAGGCTGTCTGTGAATTTTTCCAAAGCTGTATCACATCATCATACAAAGTGGCTACCGGCAAATTGTGCTCAATGGTTGTGTGCCCGTCCATGATCATTGCAAGATTGTGATACAGAAATGAACCTCCTTCCGGCACTACTTCCATTTTCAATTCCCTTGCAGCCTGTATGATCATTTGATTTTGCTCGCGCCTTGGCTGGTTATAACTTTTTACGCTGAATGCGCCATAAGCCTTACTCCTTCTCAGAGCGCTTCTTGCATCATCAATGGAATTTATAACTGCTTTAAAATCTCCGTCTGCGCCATACAAAATTGTACCTGTAGAGAAAATCCTTGGCCCGACCATCAGCCCCGCTTTTACCAATTCACTTTGTGCAAAAACCATTTCACTGATCGCGGAAGGATCATGCATGGTTGTAACTCCATAGGCAAGGTTGGCATAATATGGCCAGTGTTTTTGTGGTGTTAATCCATACCGGAAATGGGCTCCGTGGCCATGCACATCAATAAAACCGGGCATGATCGTCCTGCCTTTACAATCAATGATCTTAGCGTTAGCCGATACTGTTGTTTCGTTTGCTTTACCAACAGCCTTTATCAAATTTCCATCGATAACGATGGTGCCGTTCTCAATCACTTCATTATTATTCATCGTAATGATCCGGGCATTGGTAAATGCAATAATGCCTTGTGGCTTATCTGTCTTTACTGTTAAGCCTACCGCAATTCCCTGCTCCGGAAATTTAAACAGCGAATCCGCCTTACCCGCTATGAATTCAAAACGATCCTCCAGGTTGATAGAGAAATACTGGTCTCCCAAAGTATAATGTAATTGCCTGCTGTTGCTGTTCCAATGCAGGTTGATGCCGGCATCTTTTGAAACCTTTGTCACGGGGAGGTCAAGTGTGCCGCTTCCCATTTCTATCGGCTTACCGGTGTGTGGAAATGCGGCTACATATACCTGGTGGAGGTCAACAAATGCAACCCAGTTATCATCGGGCGATACTGTAAACTGGCTTGCGTAGGTACTCGTAAATATGGTGCGGTCGTCGCTGCCATCAAATTTATAACTGCCGAATGTTTTTTTGGGCCCGCCGAAAATATTTCCTCCCGTTTGATAGTATATCCTGTCGCCGCTGCTATTGAATTTCGGGTATTCTCCTTTATCACTCACGAATGAATGTTTTCCGCCATCGGTATCGATCAGGTAGATGCCCGGTTTTACGGAGTAGGTAACACCCATAATATTATCACCGCCCTCTTTACTGAACACGATTTTTTTACCATCCGGTGAAAAAGAAGGGGTTCGGTAAATTCCTTTTTCGGTTGTTATTTTTTGCGGCTTAGCGGTACCGTTAGTATTCAGTTTACAGATACTTCCCATCGCGGTATCGTTCCAGGTAACATATACCAGCGTTTTGCCGTCTGCGGAAAAAGATGGTTCGGATTCAAAATCAGCTCCCGCCGTTATCCGCACGGGTTTGCCACCCGGTAATATTTTTTTCCAGAGATAACCAACCGCGTTAAAGACCATCATTTTACCGTCGGGAGACGTAGTAGCATGGCGAATAACGTTTACATTAAATTCATCGGGATTTATGTTTTGCTTAAAACGAACCGCGTCTGTTATGCGCTCTTTTACATTGCAGGTGAACGGGATTTCTGTTGATTCATTGGCATTACCGATATCGATTTTCAGTATTTTGCCGTGGCTCCAGATAACTATATTTTTATCTCCGGGCATCCACGCAAATCCTGTATAAATACCGAAGATGCTCCATGCTTCCTGCTGATCTTTTGAAAGCTTATCGTACACGGGCCACTCTTCTCCGGTTTCAAGATCTCTTAAATACAATACTGTTTTTGTACGGATACGTTTTATAAAGGCAAGTGTTTTTCCATCATGTGATACCTGCGGGCGGGCAGCTCCGCCGGGGCCGCCGGTTACATCTTCAATGATCCCTTTTTCCCTGTTAAATCTTTTTATAACAAATATCTGGTTGTTGGGATCCTTGTTGTATTGAAAAAATCCACCGGGATAAACATCCTCACTGTAATAAATATATTTTCCATCTGCTGAAGCGCTTGGTTCATTTAGATCCTGCTGATCATTTTTCCTGGGTGTGAGCTGTAACCCGTTTCCACCGCTGATATGGTAGATCCACAATTCGCCGGCACCCAATGAACGGGCAGACGTAAAATGTTTGCGTGCGATAATATATTGGCCATCCGGCGACCATACAGCATTATTCAATAATTTAAATGATTCTTTGGTAACCTGCTTTGCATGGCTGCTGTCCCTGTCCATGACCCATATATTATCTCCCCCGCCTGCATCGGAAGTGAATAATATTTTTTTCCCATCGGGGCTATAGCGTGGCTGCACTTCAAACGCCAAACCGGTTCTCAGTATTTTTGCCTGCCCGCCCGTAACGGGCATCGAATAAATATCCCCCAACAGGTCAAATACAATTTCTTTTCCATCAGGCGATACATCCAGGTTCATCCAGGTGCCCTCATTAACAGTAAATGTTACTTCCTTAAAAGGCCCTTCCGGATTGTTCACGTTCCATTTCTTTTTTTCCTGTGCAACTGAACCAAGGGTGGATAAAATAATGGTGCATGCAAAAATCAGTCTGGTCATAATGGGCCTGTTTTGGTTTTAAGAATATTGAAGGTATAAAATAGCAGGCATAAGTGGATGCTTTTGATCGCGGATTTAATTTGCATGGGCCTGATGCTGTACGTAGAGGAGTTTAGATTTTATTAATAGGATTAGGTAGATAAAGCGCAAAGACTCTCATGCCCTCATTTTTTCTTTTATATTCATTGCTTTCGCCTCCACAGCCTCCGCCCGGATGTTCCTGGTCGGACGGGGGCGGGGCTGCGTAACCGGAACGTCGCTGCTTTTGCTTCTTTCAAAAAATAAGCT
>JBDTVX010000259.1:0-8628 GCA_040007015.1 Ferruginibacter sp.
ATTTCCAGGTCAATAATTTCAAACAACCGGTCAGATGCAATTAAGGCATCCTGCACCATTTTATTGGCCCCGATCAACGAAGATGCAGGACCTGTAAAATAACCAATCAATGCATAAAAAGACAACAATTCGCCGGGCGATAATTGTCTTTGAATAACAAAATAGCTACCTGCCCATAATAAAATGATCGTGAAAACCCTGGTGGTAAAATCGGCGCCGGAACCAATACAAATACTATAAATACTACTTTTATAAATAGAACGCAACAAGACTATAAACCTGTTTTCCGTTTTGTCATTTGCGTATTCCTCCAGTCCAAAACGCTTAATAGTGCCTGCCGCATTAATGCTTTCCACTAACTGGGTTTCAAGTTCCGCGTTGTTTTCCATTAGCCGGCGCTGCCATAGTTTGTTCACTTTATTACTGATAAAATATATGACCAGGTAAAAGGGAATAATGCAAAGCATTACCATCGCTAATTTCCAATAATACAAAAACATTACCCCGATAGAAAAGCCAACTATTAAAATATTTACAACAATATTTAATGCCGTTTCATTTATAAAGGCCCTTATTTTTACAGCGTCGTTTACCCGGCTGATTATTTCACCTACCCGCATCGTATCAAAAAAACGTTGCGGAAGCGAAAGCAGGTGTTTATAATAACCCAATATTAATCTTGCATCAATTTGCTGGCCGGTTTTAAGTGCGAATACGTTTTTTATTGCGCCCAAAACCAATTGAAAACAAAGGAGCAAAATCATGATGATACTCAATAAATTCAGCAACCGTATATTGCCTTCTACTAAAACAAAATCTATTATTTTTTGTATATAAACAGAAGTGGATAAACCCAAAATAGTATAAAATAAAGCGCCCACAATGGCCTGTAGCATTATGCCTGCGTGCGGTTGTATCAACTGCCAAAAGCGCCTGGCATTGCTTATTTTTTTATTCCCGGTTTCGAAACCATCATCCGGCAGCAATAAAACCAGCACACCGGTCCAGATCTTTTTAAAATCTTCGTTTGATTTTTTTTCCATCCTCCCATTCGCAGGATCCATAATAGCGATACTTTTTTTATACATTTTGTAAATCACCACATAATGGGCCAGCTTACCATCAATAATTACATGAGCGATTGCAGGTTTGGGTATTTTGGATAAACTTTCAAATACCCCTTTTACGCCCTTTGCCTGGAAACCCAATAACCCGGCTGCTTCTATTAATCCTAAAACATTCGTACCTTTTTTATCCGTACCTGCGTATTGCCTTATCCTGCTTACGGGCAATCTTAATTTATAGAAGGCTGAAACCGAAGCAAGGCAGGCAGCCCCACAATCAGTAATATCTCTTTGCCTGACTTTTACCCTTCTCAATATCATTATTGAATTATTTTTTCCGGCGAATCCGGGTTCACCCAGTCATCAATTTTATCAAATAATAATTGCCAGAGGCTGCGCTTCGACACTACAAATCTTGCCTGCAGGGTCATTCCCTTTTTTATTTCTCCGGAAAACCCATTTTTTAGATTCAGTTGTTTACTATCTAAAGAACAGTGCACTTTAAAAGCAGGCTTATTATCTATTACTGTATAATCGTTGTCAATAGAAAGGATTTTACCCGTAAGAATGCCAAAATAATTGTAATCAAATGCATCCACCTGGAAAAGAGTTGGCTGATTTAATTTCAATAAGCCAACATCCCTGGTATTAATATAGCATTCTGCGATTAATTCTGCCTGTGGTGATATTACTGCCAATGCTTCCCCGGTTTGCACTAAACTCCCCTGGTAATATTTATTAAAATTTTGGAGTATACCCGTAATGGGCGCTTTTATAAAATAGAAATTATTGTCTTCATTTAACTGCTTGTTTGCATTTTTAAACTGGCTTTTTTCCAATTGATACCTGGCCAGCTCCAGTTGCCAGCTGGCTCTTTGTTGCTCCGTGGTTGCCTTAATATTTGAGACCAGCTTTTCATGCTCAATTTGCTTATCAAACATCTCTTTAGGCGCTATTACCCTGTCGACCAATAACACTGAATCCATATACAATTCCTTGTTTACTTTTTTTAGCTGTGCAGTTAATTCGGACAACTGAAATAAAAACCGGCTTGATTGCTGAATGTACACAGGGCTTTGTATTTTAGAGATGGCGGCACTGGTAAATTCTTTGGACCTCGTAAGGATTAACAGATCCGTAATATAACTGCTGCGTTGGTTTACTTCAAAATCATTCATTGTTTTTTTTATGGCAATATTCTCTTTCCGCAACTGAATAATAACATCTCCTTTTTGAACTACGTCGCCTTCTTTGAAATAAATGGTGTCAATTACCGTACTTACAGAAGATCTGACCTCAGTTTTTTCATCAATGGGGCGGATGATCCCGGGAGATTTTACCGATATGTTCAATTTAATAAAGGGAAAGGAAATTACACAAGTAATAGTAATTAGAAGAATAAGCCAATAGATTGACTTTGTCTTACACGCAATTTCAGATTTATACAGGATGATATTGTCTGAAATTGGTGAAATATTCATACGGGTAATTTTTTATAATAATAAATATTTGTGCAAACATAAACAGGCACCTATCTTTTAAATACAACCTGTACTCAGCATTAAAAAAATCTTCAATACTTTTCGGAAGAAACTCGAAATACCTGGCTTTGGGTATAAAGTAGATGGGATTAAAAAAATTATTATGATAAAAATATCAATATAATTGCAATTAAATTATTAACACCATGTATCACCATACCGGATAACATACCCCATTTCATTCTTGCATAACTAAATACCAACCCTCCAAAAATTTGCGGTAATACTAAAATTGGAATTAGTATTGATTTGCTTTTGCAAATTTGCAAATTGGAAATATGAACTAACCCAAAGGCGAAAACAGAGAGATAAAAAAGAACAAAAAAATATTTTTTAAAAACCCGGTAAAACTCTTTTCGGAACGTATAATTCTTTTGTATTAAAACACTTGTAATAAATAACAGTAAAATTGAAACCAGGAGGAATATTACAATTTGCAAATTACTAATATTAAAAAAAGTATATATTAAAATAAATAAATTAATAAAAAGGTATAATAGATTTCCAAAAAACCTGTTAAGGTAAAATCGAAAAAATAATTCTTCTGTTATCGGAATAAGTATGCACCCAAGAAGTAAAGAATACATAAATCCTAGTTTCGATATTTGTTCAAGCAGTAAATTCGGGCCCATGCAAAAGTATTTCACAATTGCCGGTATCTTACTTATCAATCCCAATAGTAATTCCACACAAATGGTAAAAATTACAAAGACGAGATATTTAGAAATGGTGACTTTTTCTGAAGGACTTCTTACGAATGAGGGCTTTACAATATATTTTATAAAAGGCAATATATATTTATTTTTTAATTGCATAACAAACAATAAGGTAGTAATGGAATATATACATGTAGTATACAAAAAGCTCTGCATACTACATGAATATTGAATCGCTTAAATTTTAGATCCCACCTACAAAACCGCCCGGTTTTGTACTGGGCGTAAGTTGACTCCGATGGTCATAAAGAAAAACCAGTCCTTTTATTACCCACCCAATTACAGTATTCTCGCCAATACCACCTGATATCTCCGCATTTTCGCCGTCTGTCATGGGCAATACTCCCATTTTGTTTAAATCAAAAGTTTGTGTCATTTTTTTAGAATTAAAGTTTACAAAACACCGCTCTTATTTTATACAGGTTCGCAGCATTGATATCCTGTATTCAATGGCCGTTGAAATATTTTAGAATTAGAATAATTTTTTTAAATGCCATTTCTATGATCATTTTGTTGTTATATTAATTATGTATCCCAGGAATAATTACAGGTTCAAAACCTACTGGTTTACATCATGCCAATTATTGCAGCAGTTGATAAATTCAACGTTATGAAAAAAAACCATTAAATTTCAATAATCATTAAACCAGGGTATCTGAAGATGCTGATTTAAGTATTTTATTTAGAACAGGGATATATTTAAAATGCAAAACCCCCACCTCCTCCGGGAACTCCCGCCGGGCTTCCAGCGCCAATATTTGGCAGCAAATTTGGAAGACTTTTAATTATTTTCAAAAACAGACTTATTAAAGGAGAATATACACCGTTATCTCCTCCATTATTCTCCAGCATTTCCAGACCATCCATAGATACAACCCCCATTTTGTTTAAATCAAAAGTTTGTGTCATTTTTTTAAAATTTAAAATTTACAAAAACTACTCTTATTTTATACAGGTTCGCAGTCTTAATATCCTGTATTCAATGGCCGTTGAGATATTGTTACTGTGGTTTTTTCGGGAATGTCTTAAGTAAATGATCTTTTATTACAATAAAGCTACTTTTATGATGTACATATATGAAATATTTACACTTTTATTTTATAACTTTATTCTTATAAATTATGAGTATGCTATCCGACACCTTACGTTTCTTAAGAATGACTCAAAATTTAAAACAAAAGATCATAGCAGATCTGTTGGGAATGAGCCAGCCAAACTATAGTAACCTCGAAAATGGTAAAACCAAATTAAATGGCGCCGCTGCCGAAAAATTAGCTGGCTATTATGGAGTAAGCAAAGATGTTTTTTTAAAGGATAAGCAGTCCTTAATAAATCATACCATCCTTCAACATGATAGAAGTATAAATAATACAGGACAATACTTTGAAACAAATAAAGAATTGCTGGAACCCATATTAGAAAGAATGGAAATATTATTAAACATTTTAGCTGATGAAAAAGAAGAATTGGCAATGGAACGCAGGCAGTTATCGGAAGTATTCGATAAACTGGCAATTAAGTTTGATAACAGGTTATAGAAAAATTGGTATTTGACAGAATGAATTAAAATATCAGCTGATAATAATAAGCCGTATCCTGAATTGCAATGTTACAGCATCACCTTATTGAGGACTTCCGGAAAATGCTTAAAAAATGGTATATCATCTTACCTTTATTCAAAAGATTTCACCGGTTACAGGCGGACAGGGAAGAAAATCATCGCCCACAGGGTCTTTCCCACCGGCTGTTGCATGCTAAATCTGAACAAAAAATGATGAATGTATTCACCTGGCCAGGAAAATATATTATCATAACCCATTAATAAATTAAATTTAAACATTCACACCGCCTTGCTTTTCCCCACATTCTTTGCCGTTTATAAAAATGGATGAACGGCTTTACACAAGGATGTTATATTTTTGTTGCATGCGTTACATTAATTATACCATTATAGCAGTCATTATTTTGTGCAATACTGTAAACGCCCAGGAGAAATGGGATTTACGAAAGATCGTTGATTACGCGATGGTCAATAATATTACGGTAAAGCAGGCAGATGTACAGGCCTCCATATCCGGACTTACTTATAAACAAAGCAAACTTGGTCAATTTCCCAATGCAAGCTTCGACGGCAGTACTAGCTTTAACAATGGCCGTAACCAGAGCCCTACTTCATTTGGGCTGGTTACCCAGAGTTATTTAAGCGCGGGCTTGCAACTCCAGACCAGCGTTGATATCTTCAATTGGTTCAGCAAAAAAAATACGATACTTGCTAACCAGTGGCGGTATGAATCTGCCAAAGCAAGCGCCGATAAATTAAAGAATGATATCGCTTTAACGGTGGCAAATGATTATCTGCAGATATTGCTGACCAGGGAGCAGGAAAATATTGCAAGGGTGCAATTGCAGCAAACACAGGCACAGTTAAGCTATACCCGTAAACTTGTAAATGCCGGTTCATTACCCGAACTGAATGCTTCCCAACTAGAGGCGCAGGAAGCGCGTGACAGTGCCAATTTTATAAGCGCCAGGGGAAACGTAGCACAGGCCACGCTGGTACTCAAATCTAATATGAATATCGATGCGGCACAGCCTTTTGAAGTAGCAGTGCCCCCGGTTGATCAGATTCCAATAGAAAAGATTGCAGATCTGCAACCTGATGCCGTATATGCTTTAGCCGTTAAGAATTTACCACAGCAGCGTGTAAATGAATATAATCTGAAAGCAGCAATCAGAAACGCGGAAGCCGCAAAGGGCAGTATGAACCCCACGGTTTCTGTTTTCGGGGGTTTGAGCAGTAATTTCATTAGCCTGAAAGACCCTATTTACCAACCTACCGGAACTTACAGCAGCACCATTTTAAGTCCACAGGTGCTTATTGGAACAACCACTTATAAGGTCAATTCCCCCGATTATACCATTGTTGGCAAACAGGGAACTCCTTTTTTTACGCAGATTGATAACAACTTTCGCCAGCAGGTTGGCATGGGCGTTAGCGTACCCATTTTTAATGGGGGCCAGTTACGTACCAATTACCAGCGCAGCAAATTAGACATTAAAAATGCAGAATTGCAACAGGAAGCCGATAATCAAAAAATAAAGCAGGATATTTACCAGGCCTACAATGCTGCTACTGTTGCACTTGAAAAATTCAACTCCAGTGAAAAAAGCGTTGAGGCATCCCAGCGAGTCTATGATTTTGCGCAAAAACGCTATACAGTTGGGATGTTGGGAACGTTTGAACTGATCACCAACCAGAATGATTTGTTCAGGGCCAAACTGGAAAATGTTTTGAACCAGTACGACTATGTTTTTAAAATGAAAGTGCTGGAATTCTATAGGGGACAGGGTTTGAAATTATAGGGCCCCGTGATTTCCGCTGGTAACGACTTTAAACACAAAATAACAAACAGATTCAGATATGAGCAAGACTGTAAAATGGATTTTAATCGGACTGGTAATTTTAGTGGTGGTACTGGGTGCGTTAAAAGTCGCAGGTGTATTTGGTGAAAAGGTAGGTACCAAGGTAACTGCGGAAAAAGCGCAGAAACGCACCATCATTGAATTCGTAAATGCCAGTGGTAAAATATATCCCGAGGTTGAAGTAAAAGTAAGTCCGGATATTAGTGGCGAAATAACGGAACTAACCGTTCAGGAGGGCGACAGCGTAAAAAAAGGCCAGGTAGTGGCGCGCATATATGCCGATATCTACAGCATCCAGGCCAGCCAGGCGGCGAGCGGGGTAGCACAAAGCCAGGCGCAGGTAGCCAACTCACAGGCAGCATTAGACGCATTCCAGGCGCAGATGGACCAGGCGGAAAAAACATTCAAGATGCAAAAGCAGCTGTATGATGATAAAGTGATCAGCGCCAACGAATTCAATTTGGCTGATGCAAATTATAGGAGTGCGCAGGCTAATTTCAATGCTGCTAAACAGGGTATCCGTGGCGGTCAGGCTGCCGTTCAAAGTGCACAGAGTAATCTCGCCAAAGCCAATAAGGACCTGAGCAGAACAGCGGTACTGGCGCCGATGGATGGTGTGGTTAGCCTGCTAAGTGTAAAGAAAGGCGAGCGCGTAGTGGGGAGCAACCTGATGTCGGGTACAGAAATGCTGCGGATAGCAGATATGTCTAAAATTGAAATCCGGGTAGACGTTAGTGAAAGTGATATCCCAAAAGTGCATTTGGGAGATAGTGCTGTTGTAACCGTAGATGCTTACTCCGACCGGAAATTTAAAGGTATTGTTACGCAGATAGCCAGCAGTAACAATGGGGCAGCTACGCAAACGGCGTTATCAAATACCAGCACGGATGTTACTAACTACAAGGTGTACGTGCGGTTATTGCCGTCGAGCTATAAAGATCTCCTGGGCAAAGGCGCGTATCCATTCAGGCCGGGAATGACTGCCGGAGCTGATATACAAACCAAAACGCATGTCAATGTATTGAGTGTGCCGATCAATGCAGTTACCACCCGGGAAATAATTGACACCACTAAAAAAAGTATAAACCCGGCAGTAGCAGTATCCGCCAAGTCTACAGCCCCTGCAGATGAGCTGGATGTAGTTGTCTTTTTAGTGGATAGCCTGGGAGTGGTAAAAAAAGTAAAAGTGAAAACGGATATCCAGGATATTAACTATATAGAAGTTACAACCGGGTTAAAAGAAGGAGATAACGTGATAACAGGACCGTACGACATAGTGAGTAAATTATTAAAAGATAAGGATAAGGTGAAGGTAGTAGATAAGAAAGATATTTTTGAACAGAAAAAAGAGTAGGAGCGCCTCCCAAATTTGAAAAGCTTTCGATTATTTGATTCCCGGGCACCCGCTTTTTAAAGACAACTTTTCAGGAATTGAAAAGTTGTTTTTATTTTATATCAATCCCGATCGAATGGAGGAAGTTGTTCTAAAAAATTGACCCCGTTGCGGTTTTTTTTGTCCGGGCATTTGTATTTCATGGGATCATTGTACCCGCCGTGGCGGGGCACTCTTCTAAGGCATACCACCCGATAGCTATCGGGTGTGGAACTTTTCTCAGGTTATATTTAAAAATACATCAAAGTTTGAAGCATTCCGCCAGGAACAAAATATCGGTAGATGGATAGCAAGCAGGAAAATAAGTCCCACTGGCAATGTCATTAATCCCTAAAAAATATTATTTTAATTGTCCCGCGGGGGTTAAAATGGGTAACAAAAAATGCGGCTTTAGCCGAAAAAAAAGTATGGCGGAAGCCAAAAAGGAAATATAAAACATCTATCGGTGCAATTCATTTGCAGTGCTTACCTTAACGACATTGCCCATAAGG
>JBDTVX010000260.1:0-8602 GCA_040007015.1 Ferruginibacter sp.
TTAAGAACAGGCCACGGCCTGTTCCTACATACGCCTTTTCCTACATACGCCTGTTCGTACATGCGCCTGTTCGTACATGCGCCCGTTCGTACATGCGCCCGTTCCTTTATATCTCTCTGCCATGTATTTTTTTACCTACCAAACTAGTTTAACTTTGTATCATCGATCATTTAATAAAAAACCGTGTACTGCATGAAATACCAGCAAGGCGATAAAATAATTGTGTTATTGACCAATGAAGAAGGCACGGTAGTAGAAGTAATGAATGAAAAAATGGTGATGATAGAAGTAAAGGGGGTTCGCTTTCCGGCTTATATGGACCAGGTTGATTTTCCTTATTTTAAAATGTTTTCAGAAAAACGGGTTGCTGAAAAGAAAAAGATATTCATTGATAATGTAAAGCAGGAAAAAGCCAGCCCTAAGATCAAAACCGATAATGGCGTATTCATTGCATTCATGCCCATATTTGACAAAGATATTTTTGATGATGATGTAGTAGAAAAATTAAAGATATTCCTCATCAACCAAACTGAAACCGCATATAAATTTACCTACAATTTATTTTTTGGTGGTGAAAGCAGTTTTGAATTAAAAAATACCATTGGCCCATTGAGCGATTTTTATATGCACAATGTGAATTTTGAGGACATGAGTGATAATCCACGCTTTGAAATAGAGTTCTCGATGGCCAGCCCGGATAAGACGAAAGCTCCTTATTATGAAACATCATTAAAATTAAAAGCGAAGCAAATTTTTAAAAGAATAGAAGAGATACAGTTAAAAAACGAACCCACGTTTTCATATCCCTTATTTGAAAGCTATCCCGATAAAATAGATGAAGAAAAAGTGGATATCAGCAGGTTGGGCAATGCAGGGTTCCGGATATATGATGTTAGCAAAGTAAAGGAAAATTTACCCCCGGCAAGAACGGTTGTAGACCTGCATATCGAAAAGCTCACCGATAGCTGGAAACATCTAAGCAATTTTGAAATTCTTACCCTACAGTTGAGGGAATTCGAAAAATTTTACGATCTCGCAGTTGCGCATCACCAGCCCTCTCTCACCATTATACATGGAGTAGGAGTGGGTAAATTAAGGGATGAGATACATGATATATTGCGGCTGAAAAAAGACGTGAAATCATTTGTGAACCAATACCATTCATCGTATGGCTATGGCGCTACGGAAATATTCTTTTCTTATTGACCGGTTATCGAACATCCGGCAGGTTAAAGCTTTTGCAATTTTCGAAAAGCTTCACGATCCCAAATAATTATTAATTAAAGTAAACTTACCTGATCAGCATAATTATACCGGATAATGGTTTAGCCCCATTTTTTAAATCTATTGTATTGAATTCCCATCATATATTTTAATGGCATGGTAATGGTAAACAGTAAAAAGGAGCAGCCTGCTAAACTGCCGCCAGCCTGAACCGGCATAAGGAATTTTTAAGCATGGTTAACAGTGAGTGGTCAATTGTCAATCGTCCATCGTCAATCGTCAATGAATATCATTTTTATCCGCACTGTACTTTCTCCATTTGTCGATCACTGCCATCATATCATCGGGCATATCGCTTTCAAAAAGGATGGGTTGCCTCGTAGTGGGATGAATAAACCCCAGCTCTTTAGCATGTAAGGCCTGCCGTTTGCATAATGAAAAGCAGTTATCTACAAACTGTTTGTATTTAGTGAATATCGTGCCCTTTACAATTTTATCCCCGCCATAAAAATCATCGTTGAATAAAGGGTGCCCAATATATTGCATGTGTACGCGTATCTGGTGCGTGCGCCCGGTTTCGAGGCGGCATTCAATGAGTGTTACATAATTAAATCTTTCCAGCACCTTGTAATGTGTGATGGCTTCTTTGCCGTGCTCTCCTTCGGGATAGGTTGTAAATAATTTTCTAAATCGCTGGTGCCTGCCCACATGGCCCGTAATGGTTCCGTCATTCTCTTCAAAATCGCCCCACGCGAGTGCGATATATCTGCGGTGTACGGTATGGTTAAAAAATTGTTTGGCAAGATCGGTCATCGCCTTAGGTGTTTTTGCAATCACCAGCAGCCCGGTTGTATTTTTATCAATCCTGTGTACCATTCCAAAGCGGGCCAACCCGGTTTCATCAATAGCAGGGTTTTGTTGCTTTAAATAATAAGCAACCCCGTTGATCAATGTGCCGCTATGGTTACCGCTTCCGGGATGTACTACCATGCCGGCGGGTTTATTAATCAGCAGTATATCATCATCCTCATAAGCAATATTAAGGGGGATATTTTCCGGAACAATATCATTTGACTCGGGATGGCGGTTACTGAATACAACGATCTTATCATATGGCCTTACCTTGTAATTTGTTTTAACAGCCTTGTCATTTACCAGCACCATTTCATTTTCTATACCCTGTTGAATCTTATTCCTGGTGGCCCCTTCAATACGGCTCATTAAAAATTTATCAATACGCAACGGCTCCTGTCCCTTTGGAATTTCAATTACCAATCGTTCATAAAGCTCTTCCGTATCGGCAAATTCTTCTTCTATTGTTATTATTTCGTTAGACATCTTACATGTTTAATCGGGTCGGCAAACCCGTAGTGATTTAACTGTGCATCTGATATATTTTACGCGAACCACTAACTTACTTTATATACTTTATGTACTTAATATACTTTATGTACTTTTCTGCCCTAAATCCTAAACCTTCCGACTTCCACCCTTTCATTTACCTTTGCAAAATAAACCAATTACATTGGATAAGCAGTTAGTAACGTATAAAGATTTAGGTGTAATAGATTATAAAACAGCATGGGAGTACCAGGAAAGTTTGCTCCGGGAGAATGTGCAACGGAAGTCGGCTGTCGCCAGGAAACCGGTAATGAATGCTGAAGAGGCAGGCGGCAATAGTGAAACGAAAGATATTCATGAATTGAACGATGGCACCGGTCCGCTGTCAACCACTCATTATTTCCTGCTTTGCGAGCATCCGCCCGTTTACACCCTGGGCAAAAGTGGTCACGCAGAAAATATTCTGATCAGCGAAACGGAGATGCAACAAAGAGGGATTCAATTTTATAAAACCAACAGGGGCGGGGATATCACGTTCCATGGCCCCGGTCAAATGGTGGTGTACCCGATCATTGACCTGGAAAAATTTTATACCGATATTGGCAGGTATTTAAGAGACCTGGAAGAAGTAGTAATGCTTACGCTGGCTGAATATGGCATTGCGGGTAAGCGCAGCAGGGGTGAAACAGGTGTTTGGATTGATCCTGATATTCCGGGGAAAGAAAGGAAGATCTGTGCCATTGGGGTACGCTGCAGCAGGTGGGTCACCATGCATGGTTTTGCGTTAAATGTGAACACGGATCTTGGCTATTTTGATAATATCATCCCTTGCGGTATTCAAAACAAAAAAGTCACTTCAATAGCAAAGGAAGTAAATATTGAAGTGGAAATGGAAGAGGTAAAAGAAAAGATACAACGCAATTTTGAAAAGGTGTTTAATGTAAATCTGGATACTAAATACTGAGTACTAAATACTGAGTACTCAATACTTAGTACTGAGGCCTGCCACCAGTTGCATTTTTGCCATCCTTTGGGATATAAAATTTATATTTTTCCAGCACTATATCATTGTCGAGTAAATGATATTTGAACCAGCCTGAATGAAGAAAATTTACTTTCTCCAGGATAAGATAGGGCTCTTTAATAGAATGTATTTCAAACAGGAAGTTATCGTCTTCATCAAAAAATTTAACGGAATATTTCTCGGCGGCGGCGTTGGGCAGATTGATGATCACATTATTGTCTTTTCCTGTAAATACAAATTTGCTGGCAACAAAACTGTTGGGTATGAAAGGTTTCACTATTTCTTTTTGCTCTTCCACTATTGTTATGATGGATTCATTTGCAGTATCTAATACCGGCCTGTACGAATGGGTAAACACATAACTCCCCCCGTCAAATGCAACAAACACACGGTAGAATAGGTTACCTGCCAGTGGTTTACTATCCACATATCCATTCTCTTTATTCATTGGATTCAAAACACTTCCGATAGTGGAAAATTTTTTTACACTATCGCCGGAACGTTGAATATTAATATTATTTATCAGGGCACCATAGCCATTTTTCCAACTGATGATTATTTTACCATCCCTGCTTTTTACAGAAATTTTAGGAAGTGTGTCCTGGGCAAAAATATTTCCGGCAAAGGTTGTACAATATAAGACGAAGACGAAAATAAATTTAAACATATAAAAGAAACGCGCAATTGAATTATAAATTATGGGTGCAAAGATATCAATTAAAAAACTAAAGTGCCGGGCGGTAAAGATGAATTTCCCTGCAAACCGCCTGTATGGATGCATACTATTTTACTTCCTTTGGGAAAAACATCTTTTTTGATACTATCCATTATTCCAAACATCATTTTACCGGTATAAACAAAATCGGTTGGCAGTTGATATTTTTGATAAAGCAAATTCATAAACTCGATCAGTTGGGGAGGTTTTTTCGCATACCCGCCAAAATGATAATCATTCATTATTTTCAGTTGCTGCAGGTTAAATAATTTATTTGTTAAAATCATAATTCTTTGCTGCAGGTCGTGCATATTTTTTAGTACGGGGATACCGATTATTTGCTGTTCTTTTTTAACGCCCAGTAATAGTCCCGACAGGGTAGTTGCTGTCCCAACTGCACAGCAAATATGTGAAGCATCCGCATTTATTAAGTCCATTATTAATGCAGCTCCGGCAGCCCCCAGTGGGTGATAGCCACCTTCGGGGACAACCAGGAAGTTTTTATATTCCGTTTTTATTTCTTCTAAAAAAACGGTCTCTTCCTTTTTATTATATTGCTGTCGTGAAATAAATTTTAATGCCATACCAGATTCAATACAGGCATTTAAAGTATGCGACAGAGATGAAGAGCGCTCGCCTCTTATGATGCCCGCGCTTTTTAAGCCTGCTTCTTTGCACGCATAGGCCGTTGCAGCCAAATGATTGGAATAAGTTCCCCCGAAAGTAACAATGCCTTCTGATGATTGACCGAGGGCATTTTGTAAAAAATAAAATAGTTTGAATAATTTGTTCCCCGAAATCACGGGATGCAGAGTATCCAATCTTAACACCGACAAGCATACCTGCTTTTGATCAAACAGATCATCGGCAAGGATTTCTGTTTCTATATTTGAGGTGGGAAAAAGCATTTTGGAAATTATTAACCGATTATATTATTTTCGCGTACGCAAAATTGCAACTTAATCAACAATCTACATTTTAATATGCAACCAACTCTTTTAATATTAGCCGCAGGAATGGCCAGCCGTTATGGAAGTATGAAACAAATAGAATCCTTTGGCCCATCCGGGGAAACGATCATGGATTATTCTATTTATGATGCAATCCGTGCAGGTTTTGGTAGGGTAGTGTTCGTTATCCGGGAAGATTTTGCAGATAATTTTAAGGCAATTTTTGAACCCAGGCTAAAAGGTAAAATTATAACAGAATACGTATACCAGGAAAAGGATGCATTTTTGCCCGATGTAAGAATACCCCCGGAACGAACCAAGCCATGGGGCACGGCCCATGCTGTTTTGTGTGCCAAAGATGCGATCAGGGAGCCATTTGCTGTAATTAATGCAGATGATTTTTATGGCAGGGATTCTTTTGAGAAAGCAGCATTTTTTTTAATAAATGAGTGTAACGAAAATACTTATTCTATTATCGGTTACGAGCTGGCCAAAACGCTTAGTGAATATGGTACGGTAAGCCGGGGTGTATGTGAAGTAGATGAAAATAGTAACCTGGTAAGTATAAAGGAGCGCACAAAAATTTATAAAGAAAACGATAAAATTGTGTATGAAGAAAATGGGGTTAAATATGAAGTGCCCTTTAATTCGAGTGTATCTATGAATTTTTGGTGTTTTCCTCCAACTATGTTTACCACTACAGAAAAGCTGTTTCATGATTTTGTTAAGGAGAATTACGCGGATATCAAATCAGAGTTTTTTATCCCGTTGCTTGGCGATGATTTTGTAAAAAATCAGCATGGTATCATAAAAGTGATCCCTACATCTGCTCAATGGTTTGGGGTAACTTATAAGGAAGACGCGCCAATTGTAAAAGCCAGTGTTCATAAGCTGGTAAATGATGGAGAATATCCTTTATCGCTCTGGGGACAATCCGAGTAAAGAAAGAAGTAAATAAGGTATGTAAGGTAAATAAGGTATATAAAGTATATAAGGTAACATACCGGTTGAAATATTCGGATTGAACGAATTTTATATACCTTATTTACTTTATATACTTTATTCTCAATTTCCTACTACCATAAATACAAACTCTTCCATTTTCTTAACCTGCTGTACTCTGTCAAGCCCTTTTAAATCAGAATTGGCAGGTGTTTTAATCACCTGGTATTTATCATCCATCTTTTTCAGCTGCTCCAACAGGTTAATAATGTTCTTTGATTTTGCCGCATACACAACTCCGTCGGCTTTTGGATCTTTGGCGGTAATAATTCCAATTATTTCGCCATTACGGTTAATAACCGGCCCGCCGCTATTGCCCGGATTGGCAGACACCGTTAACTGGTAAGCTGTCGAATCGCCATCATTGCCGGATTTGGCGCTTAAATATCCTTCTCCATACACAATTTCATTGCGGGGAAATCCAAGGGTAAAAACTTGCTCGCCAAGGTCTGAATTTCCTTTTTTTATGCTATAGGGTAAATTATAAACTGTTTTAAAAGCGGTATCCGTAATTTTTAAAATAACTAAATCAACTTCTTTATCCGTATACAAAGCCTCGGCCCTGTAAAAATCGCCTTTCCTGTTTTCAATGTAGATATTTTTCATACGGCTGATCACGTGTGCATTGGTAATAAGGTATCCTTTGCCATCTATTAGAAAACCAGTGGCCCTGAAATCAACCTCCGGTTTTTGAATTTTGACATCAATGCCTGCATCTTCCTTCGATTTTAATTTACTTACCTCCCTGTTGGTTTTATTAAGCTGGTCTACCAAAATTTCGTAATTTTTGTTGCTATATTCTTTTGTATAGCTAACCATTACACCCGTAGCAAGTATTGAAATAAAACCGGCAATAGATGCCGCCACTGCAATATTCCGCTGGTATTTTTTCCAAAAAGATACCAGTTTTGCCTTGCCATTTAATTGCGGTTCGCCAATTAAACCTTCTTCTATTAATTTAGCCTCTACCTCATTTAAGCTATGTTTGAAAGATTTGATTGTACCAAACGTTTCCACGCCCTGCAAAAAATAACTATGTTCAACTACCAATTGATCCACTTCGGCATCTTTTTTACGCAGATCTTCAAAAGCCGCTTTCTCTTCAGGAGGCATTTCTCCCTTCAAATAGCGTTCTGCTGTTTCTAATAATAAAATTTCATCCATCTCTTCAGGCATTTTTATATTGTGCAAAAAATAATTTCTTCAGTCTTACCAAACATTTATATTTCTGGGTTTTGGCATTGTCCGCATTGGTGTATCCAAATTCACCTGCTATATCATGCATATTCTTTTTTTGCATGTAATACGCATCTAACAAACTTTTGCAAGGCTCGCCAATTTTAGCCATCGCATGTTCCATCAGGATAAAGTCGTCATTTCTTTTCTCGTGGTCCTCAATTTCTTCTTCCACAGGAATAATTTCTTCGAGGCTTTCCAGTTGCATACTGAATTTACCAAGTTGCTGTAACCTTTTGAGCCATAAACGCCTGCAAATAGAATATAAATAGGTCTTTATCTGGCAGTTTAACGAAAATGTTGACAATCCCGACTTTTCATATAATACAATCATTGCTTCCTGGAAAATATCCCTGGCATCATCTACCGAGCCATTATTATTTAAAACAAAAGACTGAATGGATGAATAATTCTCCCGATAAATTGATTCAATTGAACTTTTGTCGTTCTGAGCAAGCCCTTTCAGCAATATTTGTTCGTGTTCTATTGTATTCACCAGTCTGATATTAATACGTTATAGTGTGTAATAGTAACCCAAAACAACGAAAAAAAAGTTTTTTAAAAAAGTTGGGTTACCTTTTTTAGCATTTTGTATTAATCATTAAATAACAAATTAAAACAAAAAAAAATGAAAAAATTACTAGTATTCGCAGTTGTTGCTGCATCATTTGCGTCTTGCTCTAACGGTGAAGGCGATAAAAAAGTAGAAGAAGTTAAAACAAGTGATACTGCCATGACAGTTAAACCTGATACTACAATGGTAAAATCTGATACCACAGTTAAAATGACTACTACTACTGATACATTAAAGAAGAATTAATTAAACAACCGGCCAGGTTGCTTGTTACAATGCCGGGTTGACATAAGAGTTTTCATATGGCAAGCAATCGTTAAAGACGCCCCTATTCTTAGGGGTGTCTACATTTATTCTATTCTCAGATTAGTAAAATGCGTCCAAAAGAAGCCGGTTAATAATTATTTTTCAACCCAACCGTATATTTATTAAAAAAATATTGGCAATTATAATTTTATGCCCTATTTTCGTTTTTCAATATGACACTATTAACAAATTTCACCCGATTTTATTTTAGCTACTATTTTAGAAATGGT
>JBDTVX010000261.1:0-8586 GCA_040007015.1 Ferruginibacter sp.
CCAAGGGGTGAGCATCACGACGGGCAATGGATGATCGATCATTATATAAGGGTGGCCCAAAAAGCTGCAGATCATAAAGTAATGGTGGATATGCATGAATCTGTGCGGCCAACCGGTTTAAACCGTACCTGGCCCAATTGGATCGCTAACGAGGCGGGCAGGGGAAATGAATACAATGCATTTAGTATTGGCAGTCCGCCCGATCATGAAACCATCCTGCCATTTACCCGTTACATGGGAGGGCCGATGGATTATACGCCCGGTATTTTTAAATTAAAAGGATATGTTGCCAATGTGCCCGAAAGGCAGATGCACTCAACACTTGCAAAGCAGCTGGCCCTGTATGTTGATTTGTACAGTCCGCTGCAAATGGCTGCCGATCTCCCGGAAAATTACGCTGCACACATGGATGCTTTTCAATTCATAAAAGATGTGGCGGTGGATTGGGATGATACGAAAATTATAGAGGCGGAACCCGGTGATTATATAACCATTGCAAGAAAAGAAAAAGGGGCCGCCAATTGGTTTGTTGGCGCCATCACCGATGAAAACAGCCGCAAGGCATCGATTCCTTTGGAATTTTTAGATAACGGTTCCAGGTACGTTGCAATCATTTACAGGGATGCTGATAATGCAGATTGGCAAACTAACCCCGAAGCATACACGATTGAGCGGTTCATCGTGGATAATAAAAGCAGGTTACTGCTAACACTGGCAAAAGGCGGAGGTGCAGCACTAAGTATAAAGCCCGCGTCTGCCGATGAGCTGAAGACACTGAAGAAATATAAAATTGTGAAATGATTTTAGTGCTTTAAATTAAGGTTACACCTTTTTTAAAAAGGTGTAACCTTAATTTAAAGCACGCCGCGGCCGGAGAACACAATTATTTCCAAATAATCACCAGCATACCGACAAATATAAGCCCGGCGCCAATCAACAGCTTTGGGGTTAGTGGTTCCTTCAAAAAAAGAAAGGAAAGCAGGATGGTGAATACGATGCTGCCTTTATCGATTGCCGTTACTTCAGAAGCTTTACCTAATTGCAGCGCCCTATAATAAAATAACCAGGATAAACCGGTTGCAAATGCAGACAATGTGAGAAATAGCCAGTTGTTCTTACTCAATTGATTGATGCCGCCAGCATTACCTTTAAAAAATACAATGCCCCAGGTGATAAATAAAATGAAGGCAGTGCGGATAGCAGTAGCGACATCGGAGTTCACTTCTTTTAATCCTGCCTTTGCAAAAACAGCGGTAAGGGCCGCAAAGAAAGCGGAAACCAATGCATAGATCAGCCAGTTAGGCATAGTAGAATTATTTTACTTTATTACGTTAAATGTTATCAGCATCGTGGTGCCAAACAGGCAAATTAAGCCGGTCAAAAATAGTATTTCCGCGATACTTTCATAACGATCCCAAAATTTCCCATTGCTTTTCATTGATAAAAATGAAAGTATACAACTGATCATAAAAAGGATCATGGCGCCGGTTGTAAATTCATCCACCAGGGTATCGTTCTGTATTTTTAAAAGCCTCAGGGAAGTTAGCACAATAAAGCAGATACCCAATAAATTAGAAGCAGTATTCAGAATATGCGGAGCAGTGTTTTTTTTGTCTTCCATCATTAGTAGAAAATAATTTTATTTATAGATGTACAGAAATATGCTGTACAAACATTTCACAAAAATCGTTATTTTCTCTCCGAATAAAACCTATCGTTCTGTCTAAAGGGTTAATGTTAGCTTAATTCCAAAAGCATGCCCCCCTGGGTTTAAGCTAATACCTCACAGCATGGGCCAGCATAGTTTTATAGCAGTTTCTATTGTTTTAAACCACCGGTTTTAAATAAATAATAGGCCGTTTGATAATTTGCGATGGCTTCATGAATCAATTCTTTGCTTACAGGTGAGGGGGTTTGTTCGTTCGTTTTTCTATTGTATAGATATGTTTCTATTTTTTGCTGGGGACTTAAAATGACAAGACTATCGTTTTTAATATAAGCAAGCTTTTGGTAAGTACCCAATATGATCCGAGGTTCATAATTTCCGGACAATATGTTTCTTCCATATAAATTGCTGGTGTAGCTCCAATTCAATATAGTAAATAAGGTAGGATACAGATCTATTTGAGAGCAGGTCTTGTTAATGGTAATTGCAGTATTATTTTTTGCATTGTAAATGATTGCCGGAATATGATATTTCTCAATATTTATTTCGTTTTTCCCGGCGCTGTTGGCGCAATGGTCGGCAACAAAAATGAGTAGGGTATTTTTGAACCAGGGCTTGTCCTTCACTTTGTTTAAGAATTGGCCAATTGCATAATCTGTATATTTTACCGCACCTTCCCTGCCGGTAGACGGTGGTATGTCTATTTTCCCTGGCGGGTAAGTATACGGTCGGTGGTTGGAAGTAGTCATTACAAAATCGTAAAACAATTTTCCTTCTTTAAACTTAGCATCTGCATCCCTTTCTACGGCGCTGTACAAGTCCTCATCACATATTCCCCAGGCATTTTCAAAATGCACCAGGCTATCCGGGATAATGTTGTGGGCAGCTTTAAAATGATCCGTCTCCAGAATATTGCGACCCCTGTCTGTAACGGTGTACCCATTATTCCCAAAGTATTGGTTCATATTATCAAAGTATCCATCACCCCCGTAAAAGAAGCCCGTTACATATCCCTGTTGTTGAAAGATTTGACCCGTTGTGGCCAGGTTCTCATTTTTAGCACGCCTTACAATACTGTTTCCGGGAGTGGGTGGTATCGCTAATGTTAGGGCTTCCATGCCACGCACCGTTCTGGTTCCTGTTGCATACATATTGGTAAATAGAATACCCTTATCAACTAATGAATCCAGCACCGGGGTTAATCGCTGTTTGTTACCAAAGTGTGCCATAAAATCCGAGCTAAGGCTTTCGATGGTAATCATGATCACGTTGGGTTTTGTCATTTCGCCCGTACCGGCGATATTTCTTCTGATAGAAAGACTATCCCTTGTAAATACTGTTCCGGAGTCTTTTAATTGATCCCTGACTATTGTAAATGCTTCATCATTATCGATCAGTTTATAAAAAAATTCATAGTCAAGTTCATTGGATTTAAGTTCCGAAAAAAATGCATAAATACCAGCCTTGGCCAATTCGTTCTGGTAATGATTGGTGCTTGTTTCTGCAAGGCTGCTGTTTATTTTAATTGCATACAAACAGGCAATAAGTATAATAATACCACTGATCATAAGTCGGTTTATAAATTTAATGGTACCGTTGAATGTTGCTGAAAAAATTCTCCTGCTATTAAATATCCAAACCACTAAAAGTGTCATTGCGAGCATTCCGGAGATCAGCAACGGCAATGGATAAGATTCTTTGATATTGTTTATAACCTCGTACGTATAAACCAGGTAATCTACTGCAATAAAATTAAACCTGCACTCAAACTCGTCCCAGAAAGTGAATTCTGCGAAAAAGGAAAACATCATCATTAAAACGGCGATCGAAAACGCAGCATAAGTTATGATTTTATTGATAATAGAATTGTTCCATTTTGCTGGTAAAATCAATAAATAAATTGAATAAGGTGCTACAAAAAAACTTGCGACACCGGTATCAAATAACAACCCTTCACTAAAAATCCTTATGACTGCCAGCAGGGTTAGGTTTGCCTTGCCAATGCTCCATAATAAAAGTATAAGCCTTACTAAAAAGGAAACCAGGATGAATAATAGCGCAAAACAGTATAATAATTTATAGGTATTCCTGAAGCGATAAGAGAGCATATTTATTAGCTGAAAATTTATGCGCAAGTAAAGAGGTAATTCTGTGCAAAAATTGAATTTGGCCTGGAGCAGCGATCCGGATACCTTATGTGATTTGGACTGATACTAATTACTGTAATATTTCGAGGTTCCGGTATTTAAATAAAAACCGTTAAATATTGATCAACTTTTCCGATTGATCATTTCACGCATTAAGGCCGTATTCTTTAATTTTCCTTTTTCCAGTAATGCCCGGCAATAGGCAGTAAAATAGGTGTGATGCTCCAGGAAAGACAGCGTGTTCTCTTCCCAACTGGAAGGCAGAAAAGCATTCCTTAATTCAAATTCTTTCCTGACCAACCCATCCGTAATTAAAAATTCATCCGTTCCCAAATGGTATAAATCGGCATCGCATAAAATTTCAGCCAATAGAGATTTTGGTTCATTTGGTATTTTGGTAGAAAGGATACATTGCCAGACCATTTGAATCATTTTTTCTTCCAGCCCTATACTCTTCATATATACCCTCATGATCAACGCGCTTTTTACTTCGTGATTTTTTGCCGGTCCAAAAAGGTGCCCGCAATCATGAAACCAGGCAGCAGAAGATAAAATGAACAGGTCCGTTTCATTTAATGAATAATTCAGGGATATCTCATTCGTTTTTTGAATTACATTTTCCGTATGGGCAAGATTATGGTAAACCAGTTGCGGGGTCTGAAATTTACCATAGAGGCCGCTGACGTATGCGGCTATTTTATCTGGCTGTAGCTGATTATCGATCATAATGATGAACGCTGCTGTTGATTATTTTTTTACCAGGAGATAACAATGTTATCAATTAAAAATTAGGTAATCACAACTCCCCTTGTACTTTAATAACCAGGCACCGGTACTGTGTTTAATATACCGGTGCCATTTATTAGAAATTTAATACACAAATCAAGAGACAAGCAAGGCATTGATCAATTCATGTTTTATAATCCGTATTGTAAAAAGCCCACAGTTTATTGTTAATACAGCACCGGTATCGTAGATATATTTTTTAAAAATACACGTTTGATTGCCGGGTATATCCAATAGGCCAGTTTCGTGCTAATGATCCCGAAACCCGCTCCCGCAACGATATCGCTCAGCCAATGTTTATTATTATACATTCTTAGCAGGCCAGTTGCAGTTGCGGTTGCATAACCTGCAATCCCATACCAGGCAGATATATCTTTATACTCCTGTCGTAAAAATTCTGCTGACGCAAAAGCTTCAGTAGTATGGCCCGATGGAAAGGACTTGTATGATGATCCATCTGGGCGTTGTTCTTTTGATGCACTTTTTAATGAGGAAACAATGGTATTCAGAAATACATTGGAAATAAAGTATATGACGCTCCTGTCCTTTAAATTATTTTTGCCATTTACTCCGGCAATATTTAGCCCATAAACAGCGGCTGCCGGAACGAATTGCAAATAATTATCTATGTTAACTTTATTGTGGGAATGCTCGATCCAAAGCTCTTCTCTAAATTCTTCGTTTAAATCCTGCAGCGGATCAATTTTGAGCGCTGAAAAACCATAAGCGATCATAAACGCAGGTATAACAAAAGACGCATGCGAAAAAAAAATCTTTTGAGGGGATAATTCCCGGGTTATTAATTTACCTGAGCTGGTATAGATATTTTCAGCCGCAATACTATCAGTATATTGTGCTTTTACCGAAGCAAAACAGATCATAATAAATAATACCAGTATTGGTTTTTTTCTTATGCCCATGGTTTTATTTATTATGATTAGTATGAAGCTAGGTGGTAAACTTAAAAGCGGATTCTGAAGGAATTCTGAAGTAGCGTGAATTACCGGAATACAATATTGCTTCTGCTCTCTGGCCTTGTAATTTTTTTTTGGGATGGCACTAATTACGAAGCGGTAAAAAAATACCCATCACCGCCAGCGGGGTTTACAACGGTTGACGGTATTGCGCCATTTCAACCGCCGAAGTCGGCTATCGGCCCCGTCGGCGGTTGATAAAAGAAGAAAATTGCTATAGAATGGTAAATAAAAAAAGGCATCTGTTTTTAGGGTTTTATAACTGCTTGGCAAAACTATAATTATGTTACAATAATTTTTGATTTGTGGGATCTTGATTGTTTTTATACAACAACCTGATCATAGAAGGCAGTACTATCAATAACAATGGCATTGCAATAATAAAACCCCCTATGACCGCTATTGCCAGGGGCTGGTGTAACTGTGCCCCTGTTCCAATGCCCAAAGCTAATGGGGCCAAAGCTATGATCGCTCCCAATGCTGTCATCAGTTTTGGACGCAACCTTGTAGAGATGGCATACACAATGGATTCATCTACCGGTTTTTCGTACAATGATTCTTTGAATTGAAGAAAAGTAAATATGGCGTTCTCACCAATGATGCCTACAATCATAATTAAACCGGTATAACTGCCAACATTAAGCGCCGTATGGGTAAGGTACAAAGCCAGGTAACTACCGGAAATACCCAGCGCTGCAATAAGTAAAATGGCAAATGCGATTTTAAAATCTTTGAAAAGAAAAAGGATCACGCCAAATACCAAAAAGCCGGAAGTAATTAATATCATCAGCAATTCTTTAAAAGATTGCTGCTGTTCGGCATAGGCGCCGCCATATTCAATATGATACCCCGGGGGCAATTTTACATTTGATCCGATTGCTGCCTGGATAGCCTTCATTACGCTTCCAAGATCCAGGCTGTCGAGCCTCGCGGTGATAACGCCCATTGATTGCAGGTTTTGCCGTTGAATCTCTGCGTCCCCTGCATTTATTTTAACCGTTGCTAATTCTGTAACGGGTTTTAATTTTCCATTGGGTAAAAAGACCTGCAGCCTGCCAAGATCCGCTACGCTTAATTTTCTGCTGCCCGGGTATACAATACGTATATTGTTGATCTGTTCTTTTTCAAATATATTTCCAGTCACATTTCCTTCCAGGGATGTTTGTAATTGATATTGTAAATTAGATGCCGTTATTCCAAACTGCGCCAGCCTTGTATAATCCGGCTCGATGCTTATCGAAGGCCCGGCAATGACAATGCCATCAAATACATCGGCAGTACCCTTTGTATTGCTCACTATCCCGCTTATTTGCTTTGACAATTCCTGTAATTTATCCTTATCATCGCCAAATATTTTTACTTCAATAGGTTGTACAGAACTCATCAGGTCGCCCAGCATATCACCGATTACTTGTCCGAAATCTATACGCAGCGCGGGTTGTGTAGATTCAATTTTTTCCCTGATATCGCCGATCACTTCATCTGTAGTGCGGCTTCTTTTTGTTTTTAGCTGGATGAGATAATCCCCCGTATTGGGCTCTGTAATAAAAAATCCCATTTGCGTGCCGGTTCTCCTGCTGTAAGCCTTTACTTCCGGGACCGCGGAAATTAATTTTTCAGCCTCTCTTAACATCCGGTCTGTTTCATCCAATGAAGTGCCGGGAGGCGAAGCGTAATCCAGCACAATACTTCCTTCATCCATTTCGGGTAAAAATCCGGTCTCTAATTTTGGAAGAATAAACCAGGTGAGCAATCCTAATACCCCAATGATAATAAAACTAACCCAGGGCCTGAGTATAAAAAATAAAACCCATCGCTGGCTTTTTACTGCGGTGATTTTTTTCTTTCCAAACTTTACGGCCGGTTCATCTTTTTTCTTTTTGCTTAATAGTAAATAAACTACCGGCAAACCCATCCATGTTACAAAAAATGAACACACCAGTGTAATAATCATCGTATTGGTCATTACTTTAAAATAAGCGCCCGCCACTCCACTCAATAAAATGAACGGTACAAAGATCACGATGGTGCTGATGGAAGAGCCCAGCATTGCCGGGAACAAATATTTTATGGCCTTTTGCACTACCGTTGAATTGTATTCCCGCGGATGCTCCTCATGTGTGCGGTGAATTTGTTCTGCCACTACAATGGCATCATCTATAATTAAACCGATAGACGCCGCGATAGCGCCCAGCGTCATGATATTAAAAGTATACCCGATTGCATATAAAACGATCATCGTTAAACCAAGTGTTACGGGGATAACAACCAGGATGGTAGCGCTGGCTTTAAATGAGCGAAGAAAGATAATAGCTACAATCATTGCCAGCAATAGCCCTAACCACAGGCTATCACCTACACTTTTGATTGATTCTTTTACAAAGTCCGCCTGCACATAGTAGGGTTGTATCGTTACACCATCGGGTAATATTTTTTTTAGCTCAATAATTTTTTGCTCCATCGCAGCCGAAACAGCAACAAGGTTGGCATTGGGTTGTTTTATAACGGCAACGAGTATTCCATCACGACCGTTGGCATTAATTTTTGTATACTCCACAGCCGCCCTGATCTCCACATCCGCCACATCCTTTAAATAGATAATACGCTTACCGTTATTGCTGATGACAAGGTTTTCCAGGTCTTGTTTGGAGTGTACGGCGGCATCCGTTACCGTTAGATACAGGTAACGGTAATCCGCTAAAAATCCATTGCTCTTAATAAAATTGGTGGCATTGATCGCATTGGTAATAATATCCGGCGTAAGCGACAGGGAACTCATTTTCTGAATGTTCATCTGGAGCCAGTACTCTTTTGTTTTGCCCCCAATCACGCGTATTTCACTTACCCCGTCTACCTGCGAAAGAAACGGCTTAATGGTGTAAACGGCTAACTCCTTTAATTCTATCGGTGATTTATTATGGCTTTCCAGGGTGTAACCCATCACCGGTAAAATGGATGGATTCATTTTTTCCACGGTAATGGAAACATCCGTGGGCAGGGTATTTCGTATTTC
>JBDTVX010000262.1:0-8578 GCA_040007015.1 Ferruginibacter sp.
ATTCTTGCAGCCTGCCTGGCCGGCCCCCTTGCGCTTAGCTTCGATAAAAAAGTAGGGTTTTATAAAAATTGGAAATACCTGTTTCCTGCAATGATCATTCCTGCATTGCTGTACGTTGCCTGGGATATCTATTTTACTTCAAAAGGCGTATGGAGCTTTGATGCTAAATATATCACTGGTATACAACTGGTGAACCTGCCCATAGAAGAAGTATTATTTTTTTTAATTGTTCCCTATTGCTGTGTATTTATTTACGAATGTATCCGTTGCTATTTTCCGGGCCTGGAAAACAAAAGATCAGCTGATATTATCCTACAGGCATTGGCCATCGTTTTATTGGTCGCCGGGGTATTTTTTTATAAGAAATATTATACCTGCTGGACATTTGTTTTTTGTTCCCTTTTTATTTTGGCTATTTATGCCTTCAGGGATTTTTTTAAAGATTTTGACGCGGCATCTTTTTTGGTTTCTTTTGTCATTGTTTTAATACCTTTCTTAATTGTAAACGGTTTTCTCACAGCCATCCCGGTTGTATTGTACAACGATGCGGAAAATGCAGGAATAAGAATTTATACCATCCCGTTTGAAGATACTTTTTATGGCATGCTGCTGGTAATGATGGATATTGCTATTTATGAAAAGTTCCGCAACCGGGCGAAGGCTTACCAGCGTTAATAAGAAGTTTAAAAATAATTAATTATGGAATTTGGACGTGTACCGGAGAATGAATTGGAAACCATTGATTTTTCATTACCGCCTGACCCGCTTTTTAATAGTAACGTATTAATAGGAAATCCGGTAAAAAATCCGAAGGTATATACCGGTTGTACCAAGTGGGGAGGAAAAGAATGGGTGGGGAAGATCTATCCGCTCAAAATAAAAGAAAAGGATTTTTTGAAGTATTATGTGCAACATTATAACAGCATTGAATTAAATGCTACCCACTATAAAATATATGCGCCGGAAGGCATAATAAAATGGGCGAATATAGCGGCAAAAAAGGACTTTTTATTTTGTCCCAAGATGTACAAGGGGGTAACCCATTATGGAACCCTCAAAGGAAAGGATACGTTGACCACTGAGTTTTTAAAAGGCGTGCTGGCTTTTGGAAAACATCTCGGCCCCATTTTCATACAGGTCAGTGAATCTTTTTCGCCAAACAGAAAAGAAGAATTATTTACTTATCTCGAATCGCTTCCAAAGGACCTGCAATTCTTTGCTGAAGTAAGGCATCCGCACTGGTTTGCCGACGCGGCAACAGTTGATGGCCTTTTTTCAAAACTGAAAGAAATGAACATCGGTGCGGTCATTACGGATACGGGTGCACGAAGAGATTGTGCACACATGCATTTAACCGTGCCCAAAGTGTTTATACGCTATGTAGGCTATGGTTTACATGGTACAGATTATAAAAGGATCGGCAAATGGGCAGATCGTATCAAACACTGGCTGGATAATGGCCTGGAGGAAGTCTTTTTTTTCATGCACCTGCACAACGAAGCCTTTTCACCGGAACTGACGGGATGCCTGGCAGATAAAATAAATAAGGCTTGCGGATTAACGCTGAAAAAGCCGGTATTTATTTCCCAACAAAAAGCCTTGTTCTCTTAAAAACCGTTTAAAAATAATTTTCGCGTTTGCCATTTGGATTTTTTTTGCCGCGAATGCAGAAATAGCACCAGGGCAGACGCACGAAAAGTTTTAAAAGCCTGGAAGCCCGCCTGAACGGAACGGGCAGGGCAGATATTGTTAAAAAATAGATTACAGGAGTATTTTGATCTCCGAAGGGGCGACATTTCACCCCTTCGGGATTTTCAAAACTTAGCATCATTCCATTTCTATAATAGTGACATCGCTCTTCGGGATTAAGAACAAGCCCCTTTTTAAGTAATCGATTTTCGTGCGTCAGCTGTGGAATTAGCACATATAAGACAATTTTTTACAAAAAAATTCATGAAAGTGGGTGCCTTGGGGGCAAAAAATAAAAAAATTAAACAAATTTTTCATGAAATCCTGCATTGAAAAAATTATCCATTATCAATTATCAATTAATTCTATTTTACCTCACACAGTTCCTCCCACCTGGTGGTATATCTCGGGCTCCGGAGCTCCTGCCGCATTTTCCAATCCCTGGCGGTACCTGATGCTGCAAATTTTAGCATATCATCCCGCATCGCAAAATTTATATTATCCACCATGCCCATCAGCAACCGCTTGCAATTTTGTTTTTCTGAAAATAAATTCCCCTGGATGGTTGCGTCAGGAACCAGGCCGCTTAGCATGACACCGGCTTTTTTATACAACGTCCCCTGCTCAAATAATTGATCAACCAATTGTACGGCCGGCTTAATTAATTCGTGGGTGGAGGAAGTAGCTACCGGCAATGTAATATACCTGCTCTTGGTTTCCCCATGCCTGAAATCAATATTATAGTTTTCGCCTTTGGCCACCACAAAAACGCTGATCACATTGGCGGCGCTTTTTTGCCTGCGCAATTTTTCCGCCGCTTTGGAAGTGTAGGTAGCAACCGCCTCTTTAATATCTTTAATATTCTTTACATTGTGACCAAACATGCGGGTGGTGGCGATCATTTTTTTTTCTGTTAGCTGCTGTTCTATTTCTTTGGCAGGTTCTCCCTTCAATTCCTTTATCAGCCGTATGCCTACCACACCGCCAAGGTTTTTATGCGCCCATTCCTCCGTTTTTTTTGTAAGGTCGAATGCTGTAAATACAGCAAACTGATCCTTTAATTTTTTGGCGTACTGATGACCCACTCCCCATATCTCATTCACCGGTGTATTTTGCAATGCCTCATCAATTTTTTCCTTCGTATCCAGCATCACTACACAGTCAGTGGCAATTTTATTTTTTTTGGCAAGATGATTAGCCACCTTGGATAATACTTTTGTAGGCGCCACACCTACCGAAACCCTGATGCCTGTCCACTGCTCTACTGTTTCCCTTATGTTTATAGCCACCTGTTGCAAATCTTTTCCGGCAAACTCATCCAGGTTCAAAAATGCCTCATCCACGGAATATACCTCCACATTTTCTTTTCCGAGCATTTTACGTAAAGTTTCCATCACACGCCAGCTTAGGTCGCCATATAAATTATAGTTACTGGAAAAGGTCGCCACCTTATATTTTTCTATCATTGGCCTCGCTAAAAAATAGGGGGATGCCATTTGGATATCGAGGTTTTTTACCTCGTCGCTCCGGGATATGATGCATCCATCATTATTGCTTAGCACTACAACAGGCTGATCGTCTAAATATGGCTTAAACAATCGCTCGCAGGAGCAATAAAAATTGTTACAATCAACGATCGCTTTCATGCCTGGTTAAGTTTATAAATATTTGCCCAACTCCATCAGCGGTTCAAAACCCTGTCTAATAAATTGAATTAAAATATTATTCTATAGTAAACGTCTCTACATCCTTTTTGTAATACCTGCCTTCATGCGATTTTTTAAATGCAGTAATCCCGCCAAACCGATCCAATACTTTTTGAGATACTAAAAAAGAGTTATCATTTTTTAAAATGGTGTGATAAGAAGAAAATTCCCATTCGCTTATGTTTTACAAAATCATGCCATTGTGCATTGTAATGACAGTAGTAAATCATACCGGTAAGATAACTATCATCATCTATCAACTTTCTTCCAAATGGCGATTCGAATAATGGCCCTGTACGTTTCTGTGCTTTATAAACAGGCTGGGAATACGAATTAAAAAAATGAGAAAGTTGTTTAGAAGCATTTACATGTATCGTTCCTTGTCCGTTTTGTTTCACTACCTGCACATTGCTTTTACATATACCAATAAATGAAAATCGTTTTTTAATAGTACGTAAGCCAGGGTTTCCAATGCATCAGAACAATAGGCAAAGTATTGGTGAAGAAAGTAATAATAATTGCGGTGCTCTTTAAAAATATCTTCGCCATTTACTCCTCTATTGTAAATGTGGAAGTACTGACCTTCTATTAATGGCTGTATGTACATATTCTATAGTTTAACTTTGTTTTGTTAGAATCCCGACGGCGGCGATCAGCCCAGTCGGCGGTTAAATAGAGTAACATACCTGGTAATCCTGATACATAAATTCTCTATTTCAACCAACCGCCGCCAGGGTTTTTAACCGCTGACGGGGTTGCGCGATTCCGTTACAACCCTGACGGCGGGTTATACACTTCGTATAACATATACCACTACGCCCCAAATTTTAAAGTCGCTGAATTCGCTCACATTGATAGTTGCGAGTTTGGGTGTTTCGGGGATTAGCCGTGTTTTGTTCATGGTTATATCAAGCCTCCGTATCAGCATTTCCCCATCTATCACCGCAATTACTATTTTCCCGCTTTTAGCCTTTATACTTTTGTCCACTATTACTATATCTCCGTCAAAAATACCTGCATCAACCATACTTATGCCACTAACCCGCATAAAAAAAGTGGCTGGTTTGTTGCGGATCAGTTGCTCGTTCAGATCAATACCCCTCTCCATATAATCATCAGCCGCGGCTCCAAAGCCGGAAGCATTGGCCATCGGTACGTCATGCTGGCTAAATTTTTTGCTGCCTGTATAGCTGCTCCCAAAAAAACTTTCCACTTCCATAAAAATTATTTTTTTATTGACTAAATATTTTAGTAAATTTATGCTAAATTAATTGGTATTTCCAAATTTAATAATACACATGATGAAAAATGAACCACAAATAAACACACCTGCGCCGCCTAAAACCAAGGTGCGCGACCTTAGCAATACCATGCCCGGCTATAAAATAAATGAATACCTGCTGGTATTGAATCCTCATGAAGCGCTACGCGATAAGATCATGCAGGTAAAGCAGGATTTTTACGATGTCTATAAAAATGCTACCGCTTTATATAGCAAGCCTCAAATCACACTGGTAAATTTTGTACAGTATCAAATGATGGAAGAAAGATTGATAAACAGGCTGGAGCTGGTGGCGATGGGGTTTCCGCCGGTAAAAATAGAACTGAAAGATTATGGCAGTTTTCCTTCACACACTATTTATATTAATATTACCAGCAAAGTGCCGGTCCAAAGCCTGGTAAAAAATATCCGCACAGAAACTCAGCGGCTGATGAAACTGAATGACGATAACAAGCCACATTTTATTATGGAACCGCTTTTAACCATCGCAAGAAAGCTACTGCCCTGGCAATATGAAAAAGGCTGGCTCAAATACAGTCACCTGGACTTTACCGGCCGGTTTATAGCCGATGCAATGTTGCTGCTCAAGCGCCCTGTTGGTGAAATGAAATACGAAATTATAAAGCGGTTTGAGTTTAAGAATATGCCGGTTTCCACTACACAAGGCGATCTGTTTGGATATTAGCATCAATAAAAGTATATCGCACGATCACCAGTATTTCGTATTTAAGCCCTTCGGCCATTAGGATATTTTTAAATGATGCGGCATAGAAAAAAGAAAGATTTTAAAGTAATAACCGGTAAGTACCACAAAAGAATATATGGATAACAAACTCAAACAGGATCATCATAAAGTAAAACCTGCCAATCATGAACCTGCGGCCAATACATCTGGAGAAGGGGAACAATCACCCGGGGATGGCTACCTGTATGGCAGGGGTGCGCAGATCAATACAAAGAATAGGTTCATGAAAGATGAACAAACCAAAGAGCATATTGAAGGCATTGATGATTGGGAAGAAATAAATGTTCCTACACAATACCTGGAACAGCAATCAAAGACGATCGTAAATAAGGTGGAAAGTAAGGATGTGGGTATGGGATATAGTATGAATCCCTATGCCGGCTGCGAGCATGGCTGTATCTATTGCTATGCCCGTAATGTGCATGAATACTGGGGTTACAGTGCCGGGCTTGATTTTGAGCGTAAGATCATTATCAAGAAAAACGCACCCCAGTTGCTGCGTAAATTTTTGATGCATCCAAAATGGGAATGTGCGCCCATCATGCTCAGTGGCAATACGGATTGTTACCAGCCGGCCGAGCAAAAGTACCGTCTTACAAGGGGGTTGCTGGAAGTATGTAATGAATTTAATCAGCCGGTTGGAATCCTTACAAAGAATTCCTGGATCATAAAAGATAAGGATGTGTTACAGGAGATGGCTAAGAAGGGGATCGTTTCCGCAATGGTTTCTATTACCTCTTTCAATGAAGACCTTCGACGCATCATGGAGCCGCGAACCACTACCGCGAAGCAAAAATTAAAGGTGATTGAAGAACTCAGTAAGGCAGGCATAAGGATGGGCATCATGATGGGGCCGATGATACCAGGACTGAATGAGCATGAAATGCAAAGGATCATGAAAGCCGCGGCAGACAATGGCGCCACTTTTACCGCCTATACTTTTATAAGATTGAATGGCGCTATTAAATTTTTATTTCACGATTGGCTGTATAAAAATTTTCCCAATCATGCGGATAAGGTTTGGCATTCAATAGAACAGAGCCATGATGGAAAGGTGAATGATACAAGATGGGGCGTGCGCATGCGGGGAGAAGGAAATATTGCAGCAATGGTAGCGCAGCAATATAAGAAATATGGCAAGTTGTACAATATGAATGCGGAAGAGTGGAGCCTGAATACAAATAATTTCAAAAGGCCCGGCGAACAGGGCAAACTTTTTTAAAACCATAAAACCATTTAGAATGAATTCTATCACTAAAGTTTACCTGGCAGAAATTATTTTTAAGAAAACAAGTGAAACAATTGATAAACACCGGGAATCAAAAAATCATCAATTTGATAATGAACCTTACCCGGGCGCTACGGATGTGGAAGTATTGGATTTCATTTTATCCATTCCATATTTTGATGAAAAGTTGAAAGATTTTTTGCTGGGAAACCTGCTTGAAGACACGATCATTATCAGCCAGTCATGGGAAAATGAGTTTATAAAAAAGACGCAGTTATGGGCGGAAAGTTATGAGTGGCTTCATGGGAATGATTATTTTTTAAGTGAGGCGCATATTAGCGGGATCAATAAGGAGCGGATGTTTTTGACATTGCCGTATTAGAAATTTAAATTGCTATTTTTTTTGTTAGGGTGTAAAATTTACTAAACTTGAGTAGATTAAGTTTAGACATCTCATAAGATATTGTGAAGATTAAAAAATGAATGGCATTAATGATATGTAAATTTTCAGTGTGAAATTTTAAGATGGCACAATCAAGTATAGAATGGACCGAAATGACCTGGAACCCAACAACGGGCTGTAACAAAATTTCAGCAGGTTGCAAATATTGCTATGCCGAAGTAATGACCCGCCGTTTGGAGGCAATGGGTATTGAAAAATATAAAGATGGATTTAAAGTAAGAATGCATGAAGATTCATTACAAACGCCTTTTGAATGGAAGAAACCTAAAATTGTTTTTGTTAATTCAATGAGCGATCTGTTCCATCCCGAAGTGCCGCTGGAGTTTATAAAAAAAGTTTTTTATGTAATGAATGAAACGCCACAGCATACTTACCAGGTGCTTACCAAAAGGGCGGACAGGCTTTTTGAATTGCATAAAGAATTTAGCTGGACAAAAAATATATGGATGGGGGTTTCTGTTGAAAATAACAGGGTGGTAAACCGCATTGATTATTTAAGGAAAACCAATGCAAAAACAAAATTTCTTTCCTGCGAGCCGCTGATAGGGCCTTTATCAAATATGAATTTGAAAAAAATTGATTGGGTAATTGTAGGTGGAGAAAGTGGCAGAACTCCAAGACCAATGGATGCAAATTGGGTATTTGATATCCAGGAACAATGCGCAAAAAATAAGGTTGCATTTTTCTTTAAACAGTGGGGTGGCACCAATAAAAAGAAAGCAGGAAGGGAATTAAATGGAAAAACATTTAGTCAGATGCCCCTGGTAGAACAATTAGCCGATGCGGAATTTTAGAAGGAGTTTAAAATACGAATATCGCTCAATAGATATTCACTGTTGATCCGCCAACTGGCGGACGCCACTGAAGCTTCACCAGGGCACTTCACCCGCTAAAGAAATTGCAAACCCCATCAGAAAAGATGCCAGGTCCAAATACTACTCTTCCTTATTTAATCGTTTCCATCTGTTCAAAACCTCTTTGGTTTCTTCAGACAAAACTTTGATATCCTCTTCCGTTATCTGGCCATCTTCATAAATAAGACCTATCGTACGGAGCCACCTTGAACCCGATAATCCGTCATAGCGGTTGGAAATCCATTTGTCATTTTCTTTAATTTTTTGGAATAGCTTGTGGTATGCAGTGCGGTTATCCAGGCCGCCCTGCTTCCATTCTGACAGTATTTCATCGGCCTGCTCTAATGATAACCGTAATTCAGTATCCACGCCTTTATCGATCAATATCCTGGCTATTTTTTTTTCTTTTTTAGAAAGTTCGCCTGGCATGATTTAAATTTTTTTTGATGAATAAATAATTTTATTTCTTGCCCGGTCCTCCAAATAAACTGCTTAACGCTTTCAACGCATTTTCTACAACGCCTGCATTACTGATGGGTAATTTTAAATAAGTCCGGCCCGTGGCTGCATCGGTTTCTGTAATATTATTTACCAGCCGTTGTGTACTTTCC
>JBDTVX010000263.1:0-8470 GCA_040007015.1 Ferruginibacter sp.
GATCCGTAAATTGCCCGTACCGCTTGGAGGTGCATTATTGGACAGGTCGGATCTTTATAGTGTAGAAGGCAATTATAATTTTTCTTCCGTTACCAGCTCTGTTGCTGATATTTTAGTAGGCGCCAATTTTAGAAAATATGTGTTGAACTCACAGGGAACATTATTCGCCGATACGGCCGGCACCATTGGCATCCGGGAATACGGCGCTTTTATCCAGGCTTCAAGGGCTATTACCAGCAGTCTTAAAATAACAGCTTCGGGCAGGTATGATAAAAACGAAAATTTCGGGGGCCGTTTTACTCCGAGGGTAACCGCAGTGCTTAAAGTTGGGGAAAATAGCAATATCAGGTTTTCTTATCAAACTGCTTACCGCTTCCCATCCACTCAAATGCAATGGATCAACCTGGATTTATTTACTTATAAGCTTATCGGCGGCAATAAGGCTTTCAACCAGATCTACCATTTCGACACAAATCCTATTTATGACAGGGATTCGTTAAATAATGGTAAAATTGTTAAACAGAATTTTACCACCCTAAAACCTGAGGCAATTTCATCTTTTGAAGCGGGTTACAAGGGGTTACTAATGGATTCAAAATTACTGGTGGATTTATATGGTTATTACGGACAATACACCGATTTCCTTGCACGGAGGGTAGTTACCCAATCCCGCACAGGATCACCTATTACTTCCGCGGATGCTATTACAGGCCAGATATATTCCATACCTATTAACTCACCTTCAAAAGTAAAGACATACGGATTTGGAATAGGGATCGATTACAGGTTACCACTTAATTACACTATCAGCGTAAACGCGGCTTCCGATAATTTAACGGACGTTCCTACCAATTTTATAGCTTCTTTTAATTCTCCCAAATATAAGGTGAATGCCAGTTTTTCCAATTCGGGTTTTGGTAAAGACAAGCGCCTCGGGTTCTCTGTGGCATATAGATGGCAGGATGCATTTTACTTCCAGGGAGATTTGGCCAATGGAAATTTACCTGCCGTTCAAACAGTAGATGCACAGGTTAGTTATAAATTGCCCAAAACAAAATCTGTAATAAAATTCGGCGCCAATAATTTGTTGAATCAATATTATTATAACGCTATCGGTAATTCACAGATCGGTGGTTTGTATTATTTTAGTTTTGGTTACAATCTTTATTAATATAGTTCTTCTGCCACTTTCAATATTTTAATTCCCTGAAAAAAAATTATATGATCCATTTACAAAATAAATTTAAAATAGCCGGTCTGCTGGTAATATCAACCCTGGTCGTTTGCGTGAGTTCCTGCAATAAGGACCTTGAACAATTTGTTGCGTCTCCGGTAGTTCCGCCATCCGGGTTGGCATTGGGTGAAACCATTGCTGCCACGGCAAGCGATAGTCTTTATTACCGGCTTATCGTAAAAGCTGGTATGGTAGCCACCATTAATAATAAGGCCGCGAACTATACCATGTTTGTACCGGATAATAACGGCATGAAGATATTTATCAATGCGATTTCCGGGGGAGCTGTACCATTAGCAGCGCCAGATGCCGTGTTTGCTGGTTTCATTGTTGCAAACCTTCCGGCGGCCAGTGCAGCGGGGATAGTAAGTTATAATACCATACCTCAAAAACTGACATCCAGCCAGGTGCCAACCGCCTTTCCAAATTTTCAGCTCCCCAGCCTGATCACGCTGCCACAGCCTCCGCCTGTAAATCCTTTTGTAAAGCTGACGACCTTTCCATCTGCGAAAACACAATTGGCCTATGTAAACAACATCCCCGTAACAGCAATAGACGCAGTGGCGGCTAACGGGGTGATACATCATGTATTTACGGTAGTGGCGCCTCCTACACAGGTATTAAGAGATGTGATCGGCAATGAGCCCACTTTATCGTATTTCAGAGCAGCGGTTTTAAGGGCCGATAGCGGATCTGTTGTTAAGGCTAATAAAGATTCCACGAATTTCCTGAATTTTTTATTGGGTTATGGGGTTACCAACATGACCATACTAGCTCCTAATGATGCTGCTTTCCAGAATTTAATTTATGGTACCGCTTATGGGTATGCGCTTTCGCAGGGTGCGCCACCTGCCGTTGCCGATGCACAGGCTAAGGGCGCCCTGGCACTGGGGCCGGCAATATTCAGTGCACCGACTTTTTATGGGATATTACCCGCTTCTTCAGTAAAAGGCATTTTGGCTTATCATTTTCTTGCTTCCGTTATTTCACCTGACACATCTTACAAACCAAATATCAGGGTATTCTCGGTAAATTTTAGTAGTACTCCCGGTTTTGTGAAAACGCTGATCAATTCTTCATCCGACCCGCTCCCGCATGCACATCCCGGAATAATGGTCCAGGCCACTTTTACCGGGCCTGTGGTTACAGCGCTCAAATTTACAGGGTTAGGAACTTTCCCGCCGGGTGGAACACCTTATAGTGGCGCCGCAGCCACCGCCGTTTCAATTGATAAGCATGGCGTAAATGGAGTGTTGCATATTATTGATAAAGTTTTATTGCCCCAGTAAAATTTGTTGCATAAGAAAGGAAATGGGCTTTGCAAAGTAGCCCGTTTTTTCTAGCTGTAAGATGATATCTTTCTAAAAGATGTCATCTTTATCGCTTATTATAACTCAATTTTGCTTATCTGACTCCGATAGAATAAATTTGCACATTATTAAAAATTAACATCGATAAATTATGTGAATCTCACCTGGTTCATATTAACCAATTAACCATCAAAGCATATGCGACAAATTGCGTTTAGAGAGGCTTTAAGGGAAGCCATGCAGGAAGAAATGAGAAGGGATGAAAGGGTTTTTTTAATGGGGGAGGAAGTAGCCGAATACAATGGCGCGTACAAAGTGAGCCAGGGTATGCTGGATGAGTTTGGCGAAAAAAGAGTAATTGATACGCCGATCTCGGAATTGGGTTTTGCGGCTATTGCCGTAGGTGCTGCCCAAAACGGGTTACGGCCGATTGTGGAATTTATGACCTGGAACTTTGCCGTTTTGCCTTTGGATCAAATTTTAAATACCGCTTCCAAGATGCTGGCAATGAGTGGCGGGCAGGTGGGATGCCCCATTGTTTTTCGTGGCCCGGGTGGTAGTGCAGGACAGTTAGGCGCACAACATTCTACAGCTTTTGAAGCCTTGTACGCAAATATTCCAGGCTTAAAAGTGATCTCTGTAAGTAACCCTTATGACGGCAAGGGTTTGTTAAAAAGCGCAATTCGCGATGATGACCCGGTTATATTCATGGAGTGTGAAGTTATGTATGGTGAAAAGGGTGACGTGCCGGAAGAGGAATATTTATTACCCATCGGTAAAGCTTTTGTAAAGCGTCCCGGAAAAGATGTAACCATCGTATCCTTTAATAAAATGATGAAAGTGGCATTGGGCGCTGCAGAAGAGCTTGCCAAAGAAGGTATTGAAGCAGAAGTGATCGACCTTGCAACTATTCGCCCGATGGACTGGTTTACAATTTTGGAAAGTGTAAAAAAGACAAACCGCCTTGTAATTGTAGAAGAGCAGTGGCCATATGCATCCGTATCTTCCGAAATTACTTATCGCATCCAAAAAGAGGGATTTGATTATTTGGATGCACCCATTCGAAGGATCACCTCTGTAGATGCACCAATGCATTATGCACCCAACCTGGTTGCGCTGTATTTACCCGATATACCAAGAACGGTGAAGCTGGTAAAGGAAGTGATGTATTTGAAGAAGTAGAAGCCCTGTCTACCAAAGGGGGAAGGTGAAAGGTTAGATTAAAACAAAATGTTGATTGTATTTATTGGATATAGCTGAGCTTTAGTCAAAACTTTATAATTCCATAGGAATATTGCCTCTTCGTTAATTGTAAAGACCGTTCCAGAAGTTGGGTGCAAAGTCCCCTTCGGAGATTTAGGGGCCTTCACCACCGCCTTAATTCCTTATTCGTAAAATCGTATTCCGGTGTTTCTACCAGTTCCGCATTATTTACAAGGTACCATGGCGATAAAAATTTATAGGATTAGGTAGAAAAGCCGCAAAGCCAGGCCCAGTATTTCTTGATGGATATTCGCTATTTAAAACCAGTAACCGGATAAGTCGCATCTTTTGGTTCGGTACCGACGAAGTCGGTATTCAAAAAATGCGAAGCTTATTTTTTGAAAGAAGCAAAAGCAGCGACGTTCCGGTTACGCAGCCCCGCCGGCTGTGGAGGCGAAAGCAATGAATATAAAAGAAAAAATGAGGGCATGAGAGTCTTTGCGCTTTATCTACCTAATCCTAAAAATTTATTTGTAGGATTTACCAATACATGGATGTCCTGTGCCGGCATATAGCTTTGGGCCAGCAGGTATATTTTCATCCCATCCCTGTTTGTGGCTACATCCATTACTATCACCGCATGCCCGGGAAACCCTCCCCGTATGATCACATCTCCCGGATCAATATCACTAAAGGAAATGCTGCTTAATTGTTTGGCTAAGGAAGCCGTACCACACATCCCAAACACCCTTTGTAAATATTGTTGCAGGTTTTTGCTGGTATAAGGCACGCTGAACTGGTATACTTTGCCTGCATTATCGGTAAAATGAATATCCTTATATTTTTTCGCCGCAAATAACTATTCAGCTCTTATGCGCATAACCGCGTCTGCGCATTGCTGCAGGTCCCTGTTTCCAACACTTATATCCAACACCGCAAACTGGACGGTTTGATTGGCCTTTATTCTCCCATCAAATGTATAGACTGTTTTATCTTTTTTTAGATGAATGCTCAACAGGAAGCTGGCAAAAGAACCACCATCTCTTTTAATTCTTTCAAATCCACCGGGAGGCAATGGAATTTCGTTAATGCTTGGGTAGGGATTGGTTTCATTGCCCGCCTTATCTGCAATTTTTACATTCGCGGAATGAATATTATTATCGTTACACGACAGGCAAACTAATATGCTGTAGAGTATAAACGTTTTGGAGTGCATAAATCGCTAATTTTGACATTATTTTTGTGGGATGCAGTTCAGCATTTAATCCACAAAATATTTTTTTTAAAGAATATGGCAAGCATTTTAATCATTGATGATGAAAAAGCAATACGGAAAACATTATCCGAAATATTAAGTTACGAGGGATATAAAATAGAGGAAGCGGCCGATGGGGAGGAGGGGCTGAAAAAATTTACCAATACAACCTACGATGTGGTGCTTTGCGATATCAAAATGCCTAAAATGGACGGCATTGAATTCCTGGAAAAGGCAAGGCTGGTCAATGCCGACGTTCCGATAGTTGTAATAAGCGGGCATGGCAATGTAGAAACTGCCGTGGAAGCAGTAAAAAAGGGAGCTTTTGATTATATCAGCAAGCCACCCGACCTTAATCGCATGCTGATTACTTTGCGTAATGCTCTGGACAAGCAAACATTGGTTACTGAAACAAAAGTGCTTAAGCGAAAAGTGGGGAAAGTGCAGGATATGATCGGCAGCAGCAAGCCTATTGAAAAAATAAAAGATACGATCGAAAAAGTGGCGCCTACCGATGCGAGGGTTTTAATTACAGGAGAAAATGGGGTAGGAAAAGAATTGGTGGCCCGTTGGATACACGAAAAAAGCAACCGCAGCAGCGGCCCCATGGTGGAAGTAAACTGTGCGGCGATTCCGAGTGAATTAATAGAGAGCGAATTATTCGGACATGAAAAAGGCTCATTTACTTCAGCCATCAGGCAACGCATTGGTAAGTTTGAGCAGGCAAATGGCGGCACCCTGTTTTTGGATGAGATAGGCGATATGAGTTTGGGCGCCCAGGCTAAAGTATTGCGTGCACTGCAGGAAGGTAAGATTACAAGGGTAGGGGCTGATAAGGATATTAATGTAGATGTAAGAGTAGTAGCAGCTACTAACAAGGATCTTTTGAAAGAAGTAGACGATAAGAATTTCAGGCTGGATCTTTATCATCGCCTGGGAGTTATTATTGTGCATGTGCCGTCGTTGAATGAACGCCGGGAAGATATTCCTTTACTGATTGAATATTACCTTGAAATGATTGCCACTGAGTACGGGCAAACGAAAAAAATAATTGAAAAGGATGCAATGGAATTATTAGCGCAGTACAACTGGACAGGCAATATCCGCGAACTTAGAAATGTGGTGGAGCGCCTGATCATTCTTTCCGGGAAAAATATTACACTTGAAGATGTGGAGACCTATGTGTTACCGAAGAGATAGTTTGTGATGAGATGAGTAATGAGCGATCAGTAATAAATGATGAATAATGAGTTGGACAACGCGCTGTCACTCATTACTCATAATAACAGCGGGGAATTTTTTTGATCGCCAGGCCATCTTTTAAAATTCGTACTTTTACAGCATGTCCATAAACTATTTGAAGCCCGGATTCAATAGTAGTTTACTGTTTATAAACCACAGAAAAAGATGAAAACAATTTATTGCATAAGTGGACTGGGTGCAGATAACCGGGCTTTTTCGCGTTTAAAGCCGGATGGTTATCAAATAGTTTGTTTGCCCTGGCTTACCCCTTTGTTAAATGAGAGCATTACCGCATATGCTACCCGGATGAGCAAAGCCATTACAGCCGACAACCCGGTATTGATGGGCCTTTCGTTTGGAGGAATGATGAGTATCGAAATTGCAAAACTGCTTCCTGCTGAAAAAGTGATCCTGATCTCCAGTATTAAATCCCGTAATGAACTGCCCCGCTGGATGAAAGCGGCGGGTACCCTGCGTCTCAATAGAATATTCCCCATGCGTTCCACCAAATTAACTGAACCTATACAAAACAGGTTTATTGGTATTTCCAGCACGGAGGATATTGAAATGGTCAGATCTTATCGCAAAAATGCTCCACAGGTATATTTGGACTGGGCCATCAATGAAGTATTAAGATGGCGTAATGAGTGGCAGCCGCCGACCCTTTTTCACGTTCACGGCGATGCTGATAAAATATTCCCAATCAATAATCTCGCGCCCACGCACATCATTAAAGAGGGCGGCCATTTTATGATTATGAATAAAGCAGCAGAAGTGAATGCAGCTTTACAACAAATTTTGGCTTCTTAGGATTACCTCTTCCCCGGATATTTAAATTTTTTTCCTGACCTTTTTCAAAATGTTATTATGAAATTTTTTTTTCAACGAATCGTGTTGCTGTTTATTTTCTCCCTTGCAGCTTTCTATGGCAATGCTCAAAATGCATTCTTTACCGATGCAACGGAAAATTCATTCAAAGATCCTACTCAAAAAAGGGTGATCATTCCTTCCAGGTATCGCACATTGCAATTAAATAAATCCGGCTTATTAAATTTTCTGAATACCATTCCCTCTGAAAAAAACCTCGTTGGCCGGAATATAAGCCCTGTAATTGAAATCCCAATGCCCGGCGGCGGCACCGCTAAATTTAACATTTGGGAAAGTTCGGTAATGGAGCCGCGGCTGGCCGCAAAATTTCCTGGCATCAAAACTTTTACCGGCCAGGGAATAGACGATCCTACCGCAAATATTAAACTGGATTTTACCCAGTTTGGTTTTCATGCAATGATCATATCCTCTTTGAGGGGAGCCGTGTTCATAGATCCATATGCGCGCGAAAACACCATTAACTATATTTCATATAATAAAACAGACTTTAAAAAAAGCGATCCTTTTTTTGAACTTCCACCCATTAAAAATCTAAATGTTGCAGGCAGCATATTGTCGGCCGATAAAGCATTGGCCGTGGCCTGCGGCGGTGCCCAATTACGCACCTACCGACTTGCCCTGGCAGCAACAGCAGAATACACCATGATACAGGGTGGTACAGTTGCCGCTGCACAGGCAGCAGAGGTAACTACCATGAACAGGGTAAACGGTGTTTATGAAAGAGAGGTAGCTATAAGAATGGTATTAGTTGCCGACAACGACCTTTTAATCTATACCGATGCTGCTACTGATCCGTATACCAATGATGATGGCAGTACGATGCTTGATGAAAACCAGTCCAATATAACGGCCATTATAGGTAACGGTAATTTTGATATTGGCCATGTATTTAGTACCGGTGGCGGCGGTGTCGCAGGCTTAGGCGTTGTTTGTGTAACAGGCCAAAAGGCCAATGGTGTTACGGGTTCTGGCTCGCCGGTAGGTGATCCTTTTGATATTGATTATGTTGCTCACGAAATGGGGCACCAGTTTGGCGGAAATCATACCTTTAATTCAAATTCCGGAAATTGCGGTGGAGGAAATGGAGAATCAACAACCAATGCAGAACCGGGTAGCGGCAGCACCATTATGGCTTATGCAGGTATTTGCGGTTCAGACGACCTTCAGCCTCATAGTGATGCCCAGTTTCATGCAATAAGTTATAATGAAATTACATCTTATATTACTTCCGGTAGCGGGAATAACTGTGCGGTTATAACTTCCACAGGAAATACTCCTCCTGTTGTAAATGCCGGACCCGATTTTATCATTCCTAAATCAACACCTTTTAGTTTAACC
>JBDTVX010000264.1:0-8461 GCA_040007015.1 Ferruginibacter sp.
CTCCAGTTGTTCAGGCAATACGGCCCTTATTATTTTGATACCATTCGTAACTGGGACAAGGAAAAAAATAAACTGTTACAGATCTACGGGTATAATTTAGAAGACGATCTAAAGGGGAAATTTGAATTTATTTATAAAGAAGGAAAGCCTTTTTTAAAGGTGCTTGATACCTCTATCAAAAGAGTGGCCCAAACAGTGTCTGCGCCCAGGCCTGCATATATGCAGGATAGCCAGGCTGCCGGAGAGCCGGAAGTAGCAACAACAGAGACAGGTACAAAAAAGCTGGGACTGGTCTTTAACTTTAATGCCACTACTTATCCTTATTTTGTGGTGGATGCCATACAGGGAGATGCAGATGACAGCAATAACAGACTGCTGGGAAAGACGGAAAAATTAGATCTTACAAAATATGTAAATACCGAACTGTTTAGTGAAGATGACAAAATGCTGCTGCAGCAAATAAGAAAATTACAGGCATCTGAAGTAAATAAATATCTCAACCGCAATTCACCCTTTAGCGGAATATGGGAAAATATCATTCAAACGGATGGAGATGAACTGCCCGAAGAGACCAAGGTGCTGATAACAGAATATTTTCAGCCTAAATTAAAAAAGATATTCCTGGAGCAGGCAGCTAACCCCTTTATTTATTATTTACCTGAAAAGAAAGCTTTCAAAACGGATAACCTGCTGGAGGTATCATTGAGCGAAAATTTTATCGCGCCACAATTCAAGATCGTAGCGCAGGGAGATCATTTTGAACTGCAGTGCCGCTTTAATATAAACGGGGCCGCACAACCCGTTACGGACAATGAATGCAATAACAGTATCCTTTTTTTATACAATCATACTTTTTATCTCTGGCAAAAGCCGGAAGACGTAATGCAGACTGAAAAGTTTATTAAGAACGGCAATATAAAACTGAGCAAAGAGAATTGGGCCGCACAAATGCAAAAGCTCATCATGCCTTTAACCAAAGATTATTTGGTTGAGTTTGATAAAACGCTGATAAAGGAAATAAAAAGCGGTGAGCCTGAAGTAAAACTGATGCTGCAGGAAAAGGGCGATTACCTGGTGTTTCAACCCATATTTACTTATAAAGGTTTTGAAACAAAGGCTTCCGATAAGGACACCATCACTATTCCTGACGGGGATAAAATTTTAATTGTTTATAGAAATAAGGATGCCGAATTACGCTTTTTAGATAAGCTCAGTTCATTGCATTCCCAGTTTATCCGCCCCCAGGAAGGAAATAGCTTAATATTGAAGGGCCCTGATGTATTAAAAAATAACTGGTTCTTCCTGTTTGTTGATTCGATGAAAGAATCCAAGGTGCCGGTATTTGGTTTTGAGGCGCTCAGGAATTTTCGTTTTAATACAGCAAGGCCATCTACTCATATCCATGTAAGCAGCGGGCTGGATTGGTTTGATGCAAAAGTGGAGATAGATTTTGAGGGGCAGCGGGTAGGTATCAACGATATTAAAAAGGCATTGGCTTCCAAACAATCCTTTGTACAATTGGGAGATGGCACATTGGGAATACTGCCGGATGAATGGCTCAAAAGATATTCCCTGTTGTTTAAAGTAGGCGACGGTAAAAATGATAAGCTGCGTTTGTCAAAATATCACATGAGTGTGATTGACGAGCTTTATGAAAACCGCGATGCAACAGAACTAAGTTTTAACCTGGATGAAAAATTTGAACGGCTCAGGGAGTTTAAGAGTATCCCGGAAATTGATGCCCCGGTTAGCTTACAATCCATTTTAAGGCCCTATCAAACAGCAGGCTACCAATGGCTGAATTATTTAAATGAAGTAGGATGGGGCGGTATCCTGGCGGATGATATGGGTTTGGGTAAAACGGTACAGGCGCTCACTATGATGCAGCATTACAAAACACAGGAAGCGAAATTAACAGCGATCGTGGTTTGTCCAACCACGTTGATCTATAACTGGGAAAACGAAATAAAGAAATTTACCCCCGGGCTTACCTGGCGGATACACCACGGAAGCATGCGGACCAGGGATGTGGCGGAGTTGCAAAGTGCAAATATTGTAATTACCACCTATGGCACTTTGCGAAGCGATATCCAGTTGCTGATGAAAATATTTTTTGATTACGTGGTGCTGGATGAAAGCCAGGCCATAAAAAACCCGGCTTCAAAGGTTACCAGGGCTGCCTGCCTGCTGACTGCAAAAAACCGTTTGTGTATGAGTGGTACCCCGCTTCAAAATAACACCTTCGACATTTTTGCACAAATGAATTTCCTTAATCCGGGCCTATTGGGAACCATGGATTTTTTTCGCAACGAGTTTGCTACTCCTATCGATAAATTTGGAGAGCAGGAACAAAAGGATCATCTCCGGAAATTATTGTATCCATTTATATTACGCCGTACAAAGGAACAGGTAGCCAAGGACCTGCCGGAAAAAACAGAAACTATTTTGTTTTGTGAAATGGAGAAAGAGCAGCGTAAAATTTATGATGCGTATAGAAATAGCTACCGCGATAAGATCATGGGAGTAATTGACGAACATGGGATCGATAAATCGCAACTGACCATTTTGCAGGGGCTGATGAAACTCCGGCAAATATGCGATAGCCCGGCGATCTTAAACGAAGAGGATAAATACCCCAATCATTCCATAAAACTGGAAGAACTGACAAGGGAAATTGAAGAAAACATCGGGGAGCACAAGGCGCTGATATTCTCCCAGTTTTTAGGCATGCTGGCCCTGATAAAAGAAAAATTAAGGGAAGAAGGTGTTCCGTTTGAATATTTTGATGGCAGCACCAGCATCAATGACCGTCAGAAAGCGATTGAGAATTTTCAAAATAATGACGAATGCAGGGTATTCCTGATCTCCTTAAAGGCAGGCGGGGTAGGCCTCAATCTTACTGCTGCGGATTATGTATATATCGTGGACCCCTGGTGGAACCCTGCGGTAGAACAACAGGCGATAGACCGTACCCATCGTATCGGGCAAACAAAAAATATTTTCGCTTACCGAATGATCTGCATCGATACCATCGAAGACAAAATACTCCAGTTGCAGGAACGCAAGCGCAAACTGGCCAGTGAACTGATTTCCGATGATGTTAATTTTGTGAAGGCATTGAGCAAGGCGGATGTGGAATACCTGTTTAGTTAATCGCTTTCACCTGCGGCAAATTAAGAAGCCGTTCAAATTTTTCTGCAGCTGCAAAGGCGCCCATAGCAGCTAACCATTTTATAACCGTAGTTTATTTCCGGGCATGTGCATTGCCATGTTAAGAATATACGTGCCGGTGCAGAAAATATTTTTCTAAGTACTATAGAAATTTCTCAACCGGTGATATTCTTTCTTATCGCTTGACACGAACAGGGCGGTGCAAACTTCGTTAAAAAATTTTGACAGTGCGGCAAATAATGACCAAGAATTGGATTTCGGTTTCATATATGGGATTTGGCTATAAAGATAAAAATTTAATCTCTCCCGGTCTGTAGTAAATCTTCTACATTTTTATGATAGTAATTTCCGAAAGGAATACGTTTCTTTACGTTAACACTATTATATTCTCCAATAAGTATATGTATGTATTGGAAATACATATTAAATTACAGGATGAATAATAAACATTTTCCCAATCACCCACAATATTTAACTACACTCAGGAAAATGAGTGCAGAACAGCGGCTAATTAAGGCCCTTGAATTGTCAGCGATTACAAAAGAACTTTTTATGACCGGTCTTCACAAAAGGTTTCCTCAAAAAACGGCAATAGAAATAAAAGAAATATACCTGCAAAGATTAGCTAAGTGTTACAACCGAAATTACTAAAAATAGTATTGAATCTCCTTGATGAAAACCATATTGACTATATGGTTACCGGTTCAATTGTGTCAAGTATACAGGGAGAGCCAAGGGCCACGCATGATGTTGATATTCTTGTAAATATTACTAACGCCGCAATTCCATCTTTAATTAACACCTTCATACCGCCTGACTACTACATATCAGAAATTGCAATTGAAGATGCAATCAAACATAAATCAATGTTTAACCTGCTTGATACTACCGAAGGTGACAAAGTTGATTTTTGGATTCTTACCAACGAATCTTTTGACCAATCGAGGTTTGCAAGAAAGTACGAAGAAAAAGTGTTGGGGCTTTCAATGAAAATATCCAGACCGGAGGATACCATTCTTATGAAGCTCCATTGGGCCAATCTCTCCGGTGGAAGTGAAAAACAATTTACAGATGCACTTCGCGTCTATGAAGTTCAATTTGGGATCCTTGATATTGGCTATATCGAATCATGGATTGAGGCTTTGCAGGTGAAAGAAATTTGGGAAAGGCTGATACAGGAGGCTAACCCCATATAATTTTTTGGAGGGTCTGTAATATTAAAAAAGTTTTCTGATAAATCAGGATAACAAAATCTATGCAGGTATACTCAGTTCCTTATGAAATAGCCTGGCAAGTTCCAGCGTAAGTAGCTTGCGTTTATATAACAGGGCAGAGACATATCCCTTTGTTCCTATTGTTCCTGCTAAAACTTTATTTTTCAATCCCCGTTTCCTGCATCTTTAGTTTGACGGCATCAACAGGGTCAGGAAAAAGAATGGGATAGTTGATAACTTCCTATTCCCTAATCAATAAAAGTGCAGCCTCTAATTTGTCCCCGTCAGTCGAACCGGGCTTTCCTTTTTCATCAAACAATTTATCTACCCAATCCAAATATTCCTGGTATTGTTTTTTTGTTTTTATTATTTTAAGTTCCATTTTTATTTCTTTTTATGTTGAATGATTGCAACATCCAACTGATGCTCACATTTCACCATCCCATCCACAGCATCCCCGCCCCGCAGATAAATATTGTTAAGCCACCCAATGCGTGTACATACCGCTCCAGCTTTTCTGTTTTTACAAATGCAATTCCGTAATATCCCAGTAATACCATTGTAAGCATGGTCATTAAAGTAACAATGGTATAGATGCCAATAAGGATTGCCATTCCCCTCCAACTGTTTTGAGCAGCCGGAAAATATAGCAGCGGGATCATTGGCTCGCAGGGCCCCAGTATAAAAATGATAAACATTACCCAGGGTGTTACTTTGTACCGCTCATTTGGGGCAACGGCCTCACCATGATTGTGCTGGTAAACATAGATATCGCCATTGTCGCCCAGGTCGAAATGCTTGTGCGGATTGTTATTAATTGCGCGGTAAAATCCCCAGGCACCGTATAATAAACCGAAAACCAGCATCACCCAACCGGCGATTCCTCCACGTATGTTTTCAAGCCAGCTTATTTTTGACAATGACCAGCCCAACGCTGCGCCACCCAGCCCCAATATTACCGAACTCAAAACATGGCCCAGGCCACAAATGATTGTCCACCCAATCGTCTTTGTAACCGTCCAATTTTTAGAACCTGACAAGGCAATAAAAGGCAGGTAATGATCGGGGCCGGTTAAGGTATGCAGGCTGGCTACAGAAATAGCCGTAATGATCAATAGTTCCATTTCAGGCTGCATGTACAATGGGTTTAAATATCATTTGAGGTAAAAGAACGGCAATTGCCTTTAAACAGTCATGCAATTGCTCTGCCTTGTACCCGAGTATTCTCACAATTAATCCGTTTACAGGGGCCTCAGTTATGCCAAAGATAATTCCTGCCTGATTGGATAGAAAATTGTTCACAAGCTCACCCAGTGGATTTACTACGGCTGTTGAATGCAGATAGATCAAACTTGCCTGGTGGGTAAATCCTTCCAGTTGGCCAATGGCTGCCAGGTTTAAAGTAGCGGGCTCGATCAACAGATTTTCTTTTAAGATCAGCTTATCCCGGAGAAAAACTTCTGTTATATTATGGTATTTTGAAAACAAAAATACTTCCCCATTCAATTTTCTGCCGCAGGTTAATATTTCCCCAAACAGGAGGCTGCAGTTTTGGGATAAAAAAATTTTATTTGAAGATGTGAAATCGGATGCCGCATGGGGTACGGAAGGATGTGGCAAAAAACAAAAGGATGAATGAGGTGCCAAACATACTTCCAGTGCCTGGGACGCAGATTGCTTCATATTAAACAACCGCTGGTACGACTGGGTATGTAATTGTAATGAACACCCTTCCTCCAGTTCTATTTTTAATTGATACCGGTCACCATCCAAAATACCGGGTGACGAACTCATCAGCATTAAATGCAATTGGTTCGCTTTTTTATCTTCCGTGATATCCGCTACTTTAAATGGAGGGGTGAAGTAAGTGCTTTTTAGAAAGGTTCTATTTTCCCTTGCCGAGGCTAGTATGTGAAGCGTGGCAATCAACGGTACAGGATTGGTTCATCCGCTGTTTCCAATAAGGCGTATTTTTTTATCCAGCCTGTTACGCTATCCAATCCTTCGAGGGTCATTAAATTGGTAAAAATAAAAGGATTGCCATTGCGCATTTTACGGGCATCTCTTTCCATCACACCCAGGTCGGCGTTAACATAAGGCGCCAGGTCGATCTTATTAATAACCAGCAGATCGCTCCTGGTAATACCCGGACCGCCTTTACGGGGAATTTTATCTCCTTCGGCCACATCAATTATAAAAATAGTGAGGTCAGCAAGGTCGGGACTAAAAGTTGCTGATAAATTATCCCCCCCGCTTTCAATAAAAATAATTTCAACATCCGGAAAACGGCTGGCCATTTCTTCTACTGCTTCCAGGTTCATACTGGCATCTTCCCGTATGGCGGTATGCGGACAGCCACCGGTTTCCACACCAATGATCCTTTCTGCCGGCAGTAAACTATGCTGTGTTAAAAACTCAGCGTCTTCTTTTGTATAAATATCATTGGTGATCACGGCAATACTATATTGCTTACTCATGAGGCGGCTCAATCTTTCGATCAACGCTGTTTTACCGGAACCAACCGGCCCGGCGATGCCGATTTTTATATAATTTCTCTCTGACATAATTAGATTTTAAAAAAACGAATTATAAGGCGTGGATTAAGAATGAGCACCCTACTAAATTTGTGTGCCAAATCTGATATCTATCCGATCCTGTTCTCAATTTATTATATGACAGGGAAGCTAAAGGTGAGTCACTCATCACTCATCACTCATCACTCATCACTCATCGTTACACTTTCAATTTTTCAGATCCCGATGATTTTAATTCTTCTTTTGCATGATTGAGCCAGGTTCTGTTATTTCTTTTTTCATTCGGACTAAGATGGGAAGATTCGTCCAGCATTTCCATAAAAACTTTTTTTGCTTCCTCAACACGCATACTCCTTTTTAAGAACATTCCAAAATGATACCTGGATTCGTAATTGGAAAAACGGCCTTTCATAAACGCAAACTCTTTTTCTGCTGCCTCGTTATTATTGGTATAACCCAGGGATATTGCATATAACATATGAGCACGGGAGCGGACAAATTGTGGCAGGTGGTAGATTTTTTTTGCGGTAGTTATTAAATCTTCGAAACGTCTTTTTTCAAAATAAGCAATGATCAGTTGCATATTTGCCTGTTCATTTCCTATAAACGTTCCGGTAAGGCTTTTTTCGTATAATTCAATGGCTTTATCAACCTGCCCGGCATCCAGGTATGCATCTGCCAATGCCATTCTATTATTGAAAGTATCAGCAAAGCGTAAATTTTCCTGCAATGTTTTTATTTTTCCGGAAGGATTAAAAACTGCGCCTACACCCGACTGCACTTGTTCGATGCCCCTCCGCGTGAATATTTCGGTAAAAATATAAATAAGGCTTCCCAGGAGAGGTAAAAAAATTATTAACCAGATCCATCTATTTTGATTTCCTTTCCGGATACAATGAATAGCACAAATGGCCTGTAATCCAATAACAACGTAGTAATAATTAGCATACAGGGAAAACATACAGGTGAGTTTTTAGGCAGTTGAATTTATCCTTTCAAATATATAATATTTTTCATTGTTGTCCGGCTAAATGAATCAAACCCTTGTTGGTATTGGCCTCACACCAAACCCCGCTCCAAAGGAAGAGGGGCTTAAAAATCTTACCAGCAAGGGGCTTTCCAAATAGCACAATTTTAATCGGACAATCATGAATATTTTTGTAAAAGAAGGTGGTCTGGCCAACGTCATTAATCTGGCAACTTTCCCAGACTTCGTGAAAAAAAATTTAAAACCGGTATCTACGACATATACAACCTTGAATACAATCGCTCATGCTGCATACACCTGGTATCCAAACCGGGGCAGCATAATCCTACCAGGCTTTTATCTGGCGTTAAGGTATTTTCTGCCAAATGTTTTATTAAAGGCTGTAATGAAAATAATATCTCCTGCCCATCCTGCTGGCCCAGCGGCACCAGCTTTACACAATTGGTGACCATGCATGCGGCCGCATTATAATAAAAACCGGTCAGTGCATCTTTTTTTTTAATCCCCAATGAATATGCATACAATCCAAAGACAATGCTATAATGCCCGGTTGC
>JBDTVX010000265.1:0-8448 GCA_040007015.1 Ferruginibacter sp.
AAATAGAAACAATTTCATCTTCTGAAAAGCAATCTAAAAACTGGCTCATCCAGATCGCATCAAATCCATCCGGAAATTTTACCGTTTCATTTAAAATATTAACAGGTAAAAAAGAAACCCTTTCAGTAAGGCCAAGTTGTTCAATTTTTGATTTTGCTACATTTAGCTGCCCTGGCAGATCCATGATTGTTATTTCAATATCAGCCGAATAGGTTGTGGACGCAATGGCCCATTTACCGGTATTGCCGCCAATATCCAATAATTTTTTTATGTTCCCATTTTCGTACACTTTTGACAGCACCAATGGAAAGGCGTCATCCGAAAAAAAATGGTCAAAACTAGACCAGCTTTTTTGGACATGTTCGGGTAACCGCGACAGTCCTTCATAAATAGTTTTCCATTCACCAAATTCTTTAAGGCCCTCCGGCTTACCATTTTCTATACTTTTATCCAATGCAAAAAGCCCCTTGTAACATACATCGTGCACAAAATCCATATTCGTTTTGGTGAGCGGGTCGTTTAAAATGAAATAGCCGGTTTTTGATAAGGTATATTTATGATCATTAGCCAATACAAGTCCCATGCTTAAACCGGATTCCAACAACACCCGCACTCCATAGAGCGGCAGTTTTACCTTCTCTGTTATTTCTGCCAACAATATACCTTTACGGCCAGTAGCTTCAATTACCGCTAAAATACCCGAATTCCTGAGTACCCTTGCAGCCTGGAAAATTACCGGTCCGAAAGCGATCCATTGTGCTGCCTCTTTTGCTTCGAAAGCGGTCTTTTTATCCTTTGTAAAAAAAATCATGAAATTGAACTGGTTAATTGTTGTAAAAAAATTTATTCTTTATTAAAAACGATGGCAGCATTACAACCGCCAAAACCGGAGGCGGTTTTGAGGCAGTTCTTTAATGAAGCTGTTTGTAAAGTCGTGGAAACATTCAATGGTTTTGTAACCCCCGGCTGACTAAAACCCATACTCGGCAAAATAAGGTCGTGTTTCAATGAATGTATGCACACCACAGATTCAATGACACCTGCGGCTCCCAATGTATGGCCATAATAGCCCTTCAAACTATTAACCGGCACCGCCTGCAAATTTGCCAGTGAAATAGCAAGGGCCTCCATCTCGTCGTTATAAATGGTGGCAGTGCCGTGTGCAGAAATTAGATCAATATCTTTTTCAGTAAGCGCCGGCTCCTGCATAGCCTTAATAATTGCCTGGCAAAGCTCCTGCCCGGTGCGGGAGGGACCCGAAATATGATTGGCGTCATTGCTTACCGACCCGCCGGTAATTTTTATTCCGGGTGAATAATCTTTGTTGGAGGAAAGGATCACCGTAGCAGCTCCCTCACCAAGGTTTATTCCTTTCCGCGTTGCATCAAAAGGTTTACAGGGCTCCGGGCTAATAGCCTGGAACGATTCAAAACCGGAGAGCACAAACTTTGAGATCAGATCCGCACCCACCACCACCGCATGATCATACTGGCCGGATTGAAGGAGGCGCCTGCCAATTAAAATCGCCAGCAATCCTGAAATACACGCATTGGATACTACAACTGGCTTATTAGTGCAATGAAAATATTCGGCTACCAGGTCTGCTGAAGTATGCAGTGCCACCCGCTTTTGTAATGAGGGAGTAAGGATTGTATTTTCAATCAAACTGATATTTCCCTTGGTAGAGGAAATGATCAATATGGTTTTTTTACTGGTAATGTCTACACCTGCATTTTGTAAGGCATTACTGACGGAGGCAATCAGCAATTGTTCAAATTTCGTGTAGTAAGAATCTTTATCTGCTAAACCATCGTTGGTATCATTTAGCAGCGATGCGTAAAAAGAATGATCGGAAAGTCCAGGGTCATGCTGTAATTGTATACCGGAAGTCCCTTTTGTTAGTAGGGAAAAATTTTCATCCGTGGTTGCACCAAGAGGCGATATAATATTATCAGCGACAATAAAAACGTCTTTCATAGTTTTAAATTAAATAAACGCCTGCTGTTGTTTCCACAATTCAAAAAAAGGGGGATTGTTCAATTGAAGAACCGACCCGGCTTTATCCAAAAAGACCTGTACCGAAGAACCAACCGCCACCAAATCGCCTGTTTCAGCATTATACAAACGATATTTAAATTTTATCTTGGCAGCATCACAGGGAACAAAAATCGTTTCTACTATTACGCTATCTCCAAAACGCAATGATTTTTTGTAATCGCATTGCACACTTACAACGGGTGTTACAAACCCCTGCCTGTACATATCAAGGTATCCAAGCCCATGATCCTTACCAAATGATTCGCGCCCGTCTTCAAAATAGCGGATATAATGCCCATGCCATACTATACCCAATGGATCAGCTTCATTAAAACGCACTAAAACGGCTACCCGGTTGCTCAATTCTTTTTTCATAATTCCAAAAAATGTCCGATATTTCCATTTATCCCCCGTATCTTGTCTTCCATTCCTTGAACTTTTTACTTTCAATATCGCCTATCACATCCCGTATAGGGTTTGCCCAAAAGTTGCGGAAGCCAAATCCCATACTGGTTTTACCTTCCATACGTTCTGTCATCAACACTTTTTTACTTCCCATATCTATTAAAGTTACCCAAATGGAGGCGCCCTTCTTTCCTTTGCTCATACCCTCCACTACCAGTAAGAGCCCCACTCCTTTTTTACCTTCGAAGTCGAAGCCCTTTACCAATTTAGTGATATCCTCTTCTTTTAAACGGTTGTAGTCGGCTGAATTGGTTGATTTAATATCTTCTGTATTTATTTTTGCATTCCGCTTTCCAACAAGGCCAAGGTCATGATCAATATTGCTTTTGTGAAATGCTCCAGCCAGGTCGTACCTCTTGGGTTCATTCACCACTAAATCGTTGATAGCAGCATACTTTTCACGAATATCTGTAGCGCTTGCAGTGGCGTCGTCAATCACACGTGCCTGTGTAAAATCGACACCAAGATAAAAAACGGATGCCTCAGATGAATTAAATACATCTTTTAAACTTTGAGCGGAAACGTATTGCGTAGCCCCTAAAAAAAATAAAAACGCAATAATTCCTGTTAATTTGATCATTTGTTTCATAATGGAATTTATTTTGATTGAATAAAAATTTTCATTTCACATTCCGCCAGCAACGACTCATTGCAGCTAACCTTTCCTTTAATAATTGTTACATCAAAAATTTGATTCCCAACGGTAATTTCAGTTACCAGTTCATCGTTTACAGAAGGCAGGGAATATATTACCAGGTTTTTTATAGCTCCAATATATCCCACCTTCACCGGTTTATTTTCGAGTGCCGAAATATATCCTGCCCGTGCTGCAGCTGTTTGTGCTATATTTTCCACCAGGCCCGGTTCAGAAAACCTACCGTTTTCAACAAAAATATTATCTTTTATTATCAAAAATTCCGCACGCGTAATTTTTTCATCATACCAGGTTAGTTGATCCACCATTACAAACGGCGGCCTTTGGGGTATAAACGATGTTATATTATTTGTTAATTCAATCACGTATTAAAGGAATTAATAATTAATAATGAATAATGAATACAAGCAATCAACTGTAAACTACCAATTATGTAAATGGTTTTCGTTTACAGTCCGTGTATAACCGTTGTCCATTTTCACATTTTCACATTTTCTCATTTTCACATTTTCTCATTTTCACATTTTCTCATTTTCACATTTTCACATTTTCTCATTTTCAAATTTTCTCATTTTCACATTTTCCCATTTTCTCATTTTCAAATTTTCACATTTTCAAGTTGAACTACCTCTCCCAAAAATTATAATAGTTAAACCATTGCTCCGGGTATTGCTTCACTTTATTGTCCATTTCCATCGCAAAATCATTCAGCATTTCCTGCATGGCCATTTCTTTTGGCAGGTGCCCGTACTCTTTGATCTCACTTGCAAAAAAATGGTAATGCAAATTACTTTCCTTTAATGCAAAAACAAATGAAACGGGTACTTTAAATTTAACAGCAAGTAAAAAGGGGCCCATTGGGTAGCTGGCTTTTTCTCCACACAACTCACCGGTAAGCTTTTTGTTGCCATCTATAAATCTGTCGGCGTGCATGCACACCAATTCATTATTTTTAAAAGCATCATTTATTGCATAAATATGTGAAAGATCGTTTTTAATTACAATAATATTCACAGCAGGCTTACCGGTTACCGCATCAAGGTATTCTTTTATTTTTTGATATTCCCCGTCAAATATTACGATATGGATCCTTGTTTCCAGCCGCTTTAATAAATGCCCTGCTATATCCCAGTTTCCGATATGCGCACTTAAAAGGAGGCCACCTTTCTGCAAAGCTGCCATTTTCCTAAGGTTATCTTCCCCGTCAAAATTAAAGGTGAAATTATTTTTTATACCCGACATTACCACTACTTTATCAATGATGCTTTGGCCCAATTGATAATAGTTTTGATACAGATAGCTAATTGATGTTAAAACGCCGTACCCTATCCTGCGATGATAAAAGCTGAATAAATGCCGGGAGGTTTTATAAGAGAATAAAAAAAAATATAATACGACAAACCGGAGCAGAAAATAAGCGGGAGAAACACCAAAATTTCTTAATACCCATACAAAAATCCTGTACCCCGATTTGTTTCCCCTGGATTTACCTTGCCATAATGACATTAAACGAGTTCTTTTGATTTAACACGCGAGATCACGTAATCACAAAAATCCTGGTAAGTTATAATATCCACAAAATCTTCCGGTTTTACCTTAAATTTAAAGTTACTTTCGATTACTACCACCAGGTCGATGTAATCGAGGCTATCCAATCCCAGGGTTGCTTTTAAATTCGCATCCGGAGTGATCTTTTCTTGCTCCACCTCAAATTCCTCCATCATGAATTGCCGGATTTTCTCAATAATTTCAATGTTGTTCATAAGCGATTATTTAGGGTGGTTTTATTAAGCTATTTTTTTAATAATAAGCGAAGAATTAGTTCCTCCAAAACCAAAAGAGTTAGACAAAAATACAATTATATTTTTTTCAATAGTCGTTTTTGCAATATTCAATTTTGCAGATTCTTCGTCCGGATTTTCGAAGTTTATATTGGGGGCCACAAAACCGTTTTGCATCATCAGCATGGAGTACACCACCTCGCTTGCCCCTGCCATCCAGCATTCATGCCCGGTCATCGATTTTGTGGAGCTTACCAATGGTTTACTGTCGCCAAAAACGGCATGGATCGCCTTAGCTTCGCTTAAATCACCTGCCGGGGTTGATGTTGCGTGTGCATTGATATAATCCACTTCCGCTGCCCGCATCCCGGCATCTTTTAAAGCCCTGTTCAGCGACCTTACCGGCCCATCTACGGTAGGGTTTGATATATGCCCCCCGTTGGAGGAAAAACCATAGCCAACTATTTCGCCCAATATGGGTGCGCCTCTTTTCAGGGCAGATTCGAGGCTCTCTAAAATTAAAGTGGCGCCACCACCACTTGGAACAAGCCCGTCGCGATCCCGGTCAAATGGCCTGGATGCTTTTTCAGGAGCCGATTCCAAAATAGAAAAAGCAGACAGCGCGTCAAAAGAGCCCATGGAATATTTGTTGATCTCCTGGGCGCCCCCGCAGATGATACAATCCTGCAACCCCGATTTAATAAATTGATAGCCAATGCCAATAGAATGCGAACCGCTTGCACAGGCAGCGCTGATGGTAAGATTGATACCCCGCAATTTGAAAATGGTTGCCAGGTTCATCGTAACAGTAGAATTCATGGTCTGAAATACAGATCCCGACCCAACCAGCATGGTATCTTTTTTGTCGCGGATGATATCATTTGTTTCTATCACAGATTTTGCCGAACTGTCGTTTCCATATAAAATGCCTATTTCGTGTTCATTGATATAATCCTGGGTGATCCGCGCATTTCTTAATGCTTCCATTGCAGACACGTAGGCATATTCCCCCTGTTCCGGAAGCATGATACGGGCCCTTCTGTCCAGTGATCCTTTTAAATCGGGTCTTTCCAGGAAACCCGTTAAACCGGACCGGTAGCCGAATTCCTTACGGTCCTGGTCGAGTATGATTCCCGATCTGCCCTGGAAAAGCGAGTCCGTAACCTCGGGAAGGTTTTTTCCAATACAGGAATAGATACCCATGCCAGTGATCACCACCCTATTCATTATGTCTGATTTCTGATTTTTTGATGTCCGATATTTTTATGTCTGATGTCTGATTTTTTGATGTCCGCCCGGATGAAGCGGTCGGACGGGTATGATATTTTCAACTCGCTAATCCATAATAAACCGATGTTGATACTTTTTTTCACTTTTATCCATTTAAATTATCTCCGGATGGCTTATTTCAATGTCTAATGGAATCAAATGCTCAGCATTAAAATCAGCGCACCCATTATGATATTATGAGTATAATCCTCCATTAACATTAATCACCGTTGCGGTAATATACCCTGACTCTGCTGACACTAAAAATCCTACGGCATGGGCCACTTCTTCGGGCAATCCAAAGCGCTTTACCGGGATCATTCCCTTCAGTTCGTTTTCATCCAAACCCTCCGTCATATCCGTTTTAATAAAGCCTGGTGCAACCGCATTTACCGTTACCCCTCTTTTGGCTACTTCCTGCGCCAACGCTTTAGTAGCCCCAATTACACCAGCCTTGGCAGCCGAATAATTGGTTTGCCCGGGTAATCCCTTTAGCCCTGAAAGTGATACTACGTTAACGATCCTTCCGTATCTTTTAAGCAGCATACTATTCAATACAAGCCGGGTTACATAGAAGAACCCGTCCAGGCTGGTTCTTACAACTGATTCCCATTGTTCGTCCTTCATCCACATCATCAGGCCATCATCTTTAATGCCTGCATTGTTTACCAATACTTCAATGTATTTGTCTGTATTTTTTTCGATCCAGTTTCCAAGCTGCAACTGTACCTGCTCTTTATTGCTCACATCAAACTGCAATATCTCTCCATTTCCGCCCTTTTCCCTTATTCCCCGGAGGGTATTATTCGCTTCCGTCTCATTCGTTTTGTAATTTACAATGGTATAGTAACCCATTGCAGCCATTTTATAACAGACAGACCTGCCAATGCCCCTTGATCCCCCTGTAACTAATGCACATTTCATTTTTTTTACCCTCCAATATGATGTAAGATTTTTGTTCTATTGTCAGTTCAGGAAACTGCTGCCATTTGTTGCTGCAATTACCCCACCGCTAAAAGATATCACCGGGTCGGATTGTTCGAAATAAGTTTTCACTCTTTCCAGGTCCTTGTATTTGGGCAGGTCTTCTATGAACTTAGGAAATATTTTCCGGATAACATGATATACGTGTTGGGTATTGGGCGATAACCGGGAAACACAATCCAGGAAATCAATGGCCTGTAAAACCGTCATCATTTGTATGGCAAGCACTTCAAACGAATTATCAATCACCTTTTTGGCCATCAGTGCCGCGTTACACCCCATACTCACAATATCCTGGTTGTCATTATTGTTTGGTATGCTGTGTACGTACATCGGAAAGGATAAGGTTTGATTTTCGGCTACAGTTGAAGTGGCGGTAAATTGCATTCCCTGCATCCCGAAATTGAACCCCAAAACACCCAGGTTTACAAATGGGGGAAATTTATGGTTCAGCTTTTCGTTCAAAAGATAATTGAGCTGTCTTTCGGAAAGCATGGATAGCTTGGTAATGGCGATCTTTAATTTATCCATTTCCAGCGACACATAATCTCCGTGAAAATTGCCCCCGTGAAAAATATTCTTATTCTGATGATCGATCACAGGGTTATCATTAACAGAATTTAATTCATCTACCACTACTTTTTCGGCATGGGCGATGGTATCAAAAATGGGCCCGAGTACCTGTGTAACGCAACGCAGGGAATAATACTCCTGAACTTTATCCTGGAAAACCTCCTGGTCAAGATTGCGGGGGTTATACAAATGCTCCGAGCGGTCGCGGATCATTTTACTGTCCTTTAAAATATCCCGCAGCATTTCTGCGATCTTATTCTGTCCGTAATGATGCTTTACAATATTTAATTCGTAAGAATAATGGTCATCAAATGCCTCTACAATTTCGTTGATCATTGCCGACAACATGACCGACCATTCCAGTAATTTACGTGCCTGTATAATATTGACCATCCCAATCCCGGTCATTGCGGATGTTCCGTTTAAAATGGCCAATCCTTCCCGGATATGGATGGAAAGCGGCTTTATATTAATCCTGTTATATATTTCCATGGCCGGATAAATTCCACCTTCATATATCACGTCTCCTTCGCCAATCAGCGCCAGTGCCAGGTGCGCCAGCTGAATAAGATCGCCGCTAGCACCCACCCCACCGTGCTCATAGATACAGGGATATACGTTTTTATTGATCAGCTCCTTCAATAATTCCACCGCTTCTATATGTACACCTGAATATGCCTGCAT
>JBDTVX010000266.1:0-8354 GCA_040007015.1 Ferruginibacter sp.
GACGCCAAATTAGGTTTGGTATTTGGTATGGACAAGGCTTTGCAGAGAAACAGCTTTTACAAAATTGAGCTGAATGAAAAGGACAACTCTATCTCCGGATTGTCGGTTGTTAATGGCAACCCTGTAGTAAACGGCAAGGCAAATGTTGCACTTGAACCAGGAAAGGATTATCAACTAAAAGCAGTCATCAACGGAAGTGTTTGCGTGGTGTACATCAACGACAAAGTAGCGCTTACATCGAGAATTTATGCTTTGAACAATAATCTTTGGGGCTTGTACGCACGAGGTGGTGTAACGTTTAGCAGCATTAGTATGATGGGTAATTAAGGCAAACAATCGGTGTGGCTGAATGACCCCAAAGTGCACAAGCATGCGACGCTGCGGCTGCATGATAGGAGCAATACCGCGAGGTTCGAAAAATTTACAACCTCTAGAAAAGTTGTGAACCAGCAGCTCCACTTACATGCAACTCCGGTTGTGTCCACGCACTTGTCCCACAACTTTCAAGGCAGCAAATGCAAATATTTCTATTTTAAAATTGAACAATGAAACTTAGTAGTCTTTTATGTTGGATAACTGCGCTTTGTTTTGCGGGCAGCATACATGCACAGTACAATGAAAAATACCGGCCACAATTTCATTTTAGTGCATCAAAGGGATGGGTGGGCGATCCTGATGGATTAGTAAAGTACAAGGGCTTATATCACCTGTTTTGGTGGGGTCATGCGGTTAGCCGCGACCTGGTGCATTGGCAGGAGCTGCCTTATCCGATGAAGGGTGGTGATGGCTCGTTCCATTACTTTTCCGGCTCGGTTGTGGTCGATAAAAAGAACACGGCGGGTTTTGGTGATAGCAGCATGGTAGCGATATATACAAGACACACAACCGATGATATTCCCGAAGGCCAGGCACTGTCTTACAGTATTGATAACGGGCAAACCTTTCAGTATTACGACAAAAATCCTGTGTTGGATATTGGAAGCAACTCGTTCAGAGATCCACAAGTATTTTGGTATAAACCATCAAATAAATGGATGATGATTGTTACAATGCCACATAAACACCAGGTTAGCTTTTATGAATCGCATGATTTAAAACAGTGGACACACCTAAGTGATTTTGGACCAATGGGTGCCTCTGAAAGTGATTGGGAGGTACCAGACTTTTTTCAGCTGCCGGTAGATGGTAATAACGACATTAAAAAATGGGTGCTTACTATAGGGCAGGGACCCAACCGGATGCAATACTTTTTAGGAGATTTTGATGGCAAAAAGTTTACGCCCGATTCTCAAACGGTTGCTTTTAATCGCCCTCAATCTCAGCCATTGTGGATAGACTACGGAAGCGACTATTATGCTGCCCGTACCTGGAGAAACGAAGACGATTCCAGTGATAATCGTACCATTATGTTAGCCTGGCTGGGCAACTGGAGTTATGCAAGAGATATCCCTTCTAAGTGGGGAAAAGGCTTTGAATCTGTACCGAGAGAAGTCTCGTTAAAAACATATCCCGAAGGGATAAGGATGGTTCAAACACCTATAAGCGAATTGCAGATGTTGCGGGGTGAAGAAGAGACTATAAAATCTATTGCAACAAACACTATTCAAACCATTAATTTTCAACCGGCAAAAAACACATACGAGTTGGATGTTATACTCGATGTCGACAAGGCAAAAGATGCAGGGTTACATTTATTGCAAGGAGAAGGCAGACAACTTACCATAGGCTATAATAAAATCAATCGCGCCCTTTACATCGACCGTACCCATTGTACCGACTTTACAAGTGACAGCAGCTTTAATAAAAACTTCCAGGTAGTTATGTCTGCGCCACTTACGCTACAGGATGGCAAGCTTGCCCTGCACATACTTGTAGATGCTTCTTCGGTTGAGGTATTTGCGAATAGTGGGAAAGTAAGCATAAGTACAGTAACCTTTCCGTCAGAATTGCAAACGGGTATTTCACTTTTTTCGAAAGGAGGCACGGCGAAACTGCTGACCTCTAAAGCCTGGATGTTACAATCTATTTGGACTAAATAAGGTCAAAACACCCATCAAAAAATAATACTACAAATCGCCATGAATATTGAGACATCAGCGCCGAATTCAAAATATACCAACACTAAAGTGTCGGGTTATGTAATCCGCATATCGTTAATCGCTGCGCTTGGCGGTTTTCTTTTCGGCTTCGAAACAGCCGTTATATCAGGTGCAGAAAAGACCATTCAGGCACTGTGGAATTTATCAGCAGGCTGGCAGGGCTTCACTGTTGCGTCAAGCCTTATTGGAACCGTTATCGGTTCGCTCATCGCCGGCAATCCTGCGCAGCGGTATGGTCGTAAAAAAGTGCTTTCTGCTATCGCTATTCTTTACCTGTTATCAGCTATTGGCTGTGCAATAACACCTTACTGGATTTTGTTTATTTCTTTCCGTTTTATTGGGGGACTGGCTGTAGGCGCTTCGTCCGTGGTAGGTCCTATGTACATTTCAGAAGTGTCGCCGGCGCATGTCCGTGGTCGGTTGGCTGCCTCGTTTCAACTGATGATTGTCACAGGCATCTTTGTCGCTTACCTCACCAACTTCTTGTTCATTAACCTGGGGGAAAACTCCTGGCGCTGGATGCTTGGTATCATGGTTGTGCCTGCAGGGTTGTTTGCTATCCTTTTGCGCGGCATCCCCGAAAGCCCCCGCTGGTTGGTACTCAATCAACGCGATGATGAAGCTAAAGCCGTTTTTGCAAAAACAGGCGAGCCTGATGCTATGGCAGTCATCCAATTGGAGCACCAGTTGGAACATTACGGATTGAAAGAAAAACTGTTCAAAGGCAACACTTATCGCAAGCCGATTTTGTATGCTGTTCTGTTAGCTATGTTTAACCAATTGTCGGGCATCAATGCCATTTTATATTATGCCCCCCGCATTTTCGAAATGGCTGGCTTCGACAAAGCCGATTCGTATTTGCAACCTGTGTACATTGGCGGCGCCAACCTGTTGTTCACGCTGTTAGCGCTTACGGTTATCGACAAGTTCGGTCGCAAAACATTGCTGCTCATCGGTTGTGTTGGTCTCATCGTGTTTTTGAGTTTAACTGCGCATGCATTTAGTGGTGGCACGCCGGGTAAGGCAGTATTGTTTTACCTGCTGGGTTATATCGCCTTTTTTGCTTTTTCGCAGGGCGCTGTTATCTGGGTTTTTATATCCGAAATATTTCCCAATTCAGTGCGGTCTCAAGGGGGCTCGCTGGGCAGTTTTACGCATTGGATCATGGCAGCCATCATCTCGTGGACCTTTCCCATAATTGTAGAAGGAAGCCCAAATGGCGGCTACTACTCATTTGTGTTTTACACCTGTATGATGGTACTTGCCTTCGTGTTTATATGGCGTGTAATGCCCGAAACAAAAGGTAGGTCGCTTGAGCAAATTCAAAAGGAACTGGGCATAAAGTAAAGCATTGTATAGAGAAATATAACAAACCTGAACTGACACGCGCTACTACGGCCAGCAAGATTTCAAAAGAGCATAGAAAATTTTATTGATCCTGCTATTGAAACCCTATGCAGCTTCCGTTGCGCCCCATTCTTGGGGTCAGTTTCATTTTGTGGGGAGCAGGTTGATTGCGGGTTAAAAGACATATCAGCTGATATATGTCTATTAGCGTTATTGATCCCTATTTTCTTTTTTTTCTTGATAAAAAAAAGAAACAAAAAAAATCAAGGCTTAAAATAAAAAGGCTAAAATTTTCAACACAAGCCTAAAATCAACGAACTCGCCGCAAATAGTTTTAGGTAAGATAGAGAATGTCCGGCTCAAACAGCGTTGATTTCTTAAAGGCTTATGTTGAAAATTTTTAGCACTTTTTATTTAAGGCCGGTTGGAGCATGGACAATATGTTATACAAAATCTTAGCGCCAGGGAAATAGCAATTACCAGTTTAATTTTTAATCTCTCCCCAAAAAATAAATGTGATCCCATTCTTGTAATTTGGGTAAATACATGCAACGTTTTGTACCGGGTATTTTCGTTAACCAGTTAAATAAATGAAACTTCTTAAAATGATAGATAATAAAACAAATAGCAGCAATAAGTCAGGCAATATGATGATGGCAATACAAATATTAACTGTGTTTTTTTTAGCGTCATGCAGCACAAGTAAACAAGCCAAAAACATCAATAATGAACCGCATCGTCCCCAACTGCATTTTAGTCCCAAAAAGGGTTGGATGAACGACCCGAACGGAATGGTGTATTATAACAATATCTATCATCTATTTTACCAGTATTATCCCGATAGTACTGTTTGGGGACCGATGCATTGGGGGCATGCAACCAGCAAAGATTTGGTGCATTGGAAAGAGTTGCCGATTGCATTGTATCCTGACAGCCTTGGTTATATTTTTTCGGGTAGCGCAGTGGCAGATGTAAACAATACTTCGGGCTTTGGCAAAGATGGTAAAATACCGCTGGTAGCCATCTTTACGCACCATGATATGAAAGGTGAAAAATCCGGGATTAATACTTACGAAAATCAAAGTATCGCTTACAGTTTGGATGAAGGTAAAACCTGGACAAAATATGCTGGTAATCCTGTACTCAAAAATCCTGGTATCAAAGATTTCAGGGACCCTAAAGTAAGCTGGTATGAGGATGACAAAAAATGGATAATGACATTGGCAACCCTTGATCACATTACTTTTTACTCTTCACCAAATCTGAAAGAATGGACAAAAGAGAGCGAGATTGGTAAAAACTTTGGCGCGCATGGAGGCGTGTGGGAATGCCCTGACCTTTTTCCGTTACAATACAACGGGCAACTGGTTTGGGTGCTTATTGTAAACATTAACCCAGGCGGACCCAACGGTGGCTCTGCAACACAGTATTTTACCGGGCAGTTTGATGGACATACCTTTACTCCTTATCAAAAAGATACCCAGTGGCTCGACTTCGGGCCCGACGAATATGCAGGCATTACCTATTCAGGTACCAGTGATAGAAAAATTTTCATCGGCTGGATGAGCAACTGGCAATATGCAAATGTAGTACCTACAAAAAAATGGCGAAGTGCAACCACCATTCCAAGAGAATTAGGTTTAACAAAAGTGGGTGAAAAGTTAATCGTCACTTCCCAACCCTTGTCAAATTTAGATGCCGTTGCAAAAAGATCGATTAAGTTGCAACATATTAATGCCACTAACTATAACCTGACAGAAAAAACTGGAAAGCTAACCGGTCCGGCGAGGATACATTTCACAGCTGATGAGCTGAAAGATTTCTCTATTACCTTAAGCAATACATTGGGCGAAAAACTATTGCTGGGATACGATGAGACAAGCAATCAATTTTATATCGATCGTACAAACTCCGGGAAAGTAAATTTTGAAAAAGGTTTCGCTGCCAAACATACTGCGCCCCGTTTTGCTACCACAAAAAATGTTGACATGACTTTGATTATTGACAATGCATCCATTGAACTGTTTGCCGATAACGGTCTTACTGTAATGACAGAGATATTCTTTCCCAATGAAAATTATTCGTATATTCAGTTCACCTCAACATCCCATTTTACAATCACTTCCCTGGAGTACACTAAGCTGAAAGGCTACAGAAAGTGAAGTAACAGAAACTTTGGCTTTATGCTAATAAAGCGATATAAATCACCTACCCGTTAAACGCTCATGCTATTAGGGATAACGTGCTCCTTATTTGGTGATTTTGGTTCGGCTTCTTTTATTTGACGTTGATTTTTATCCGTAATTCAACAGAGAGTACGCCTAAATTTTCTGTTAACTGGTTCGGCTTTGTGGGGCCGAGGATGGGGATAATCAATTGTTTTCACTTTCACAGAGCAAGATCTTGCAAAGTAATATTCAGTTGTAACAATTCCCAGGGATGAAAATTGTTAATTCGTAGTTTTGCCTTGATGTTCATAGTTAATTAAAATTTATAATCAATGAAGAATAACATGAGTAAATAAAGCATGTCACTGATCTTTGTAGTAATCATGCTCGGATAAAAGATAAAATATAAACAAACGCGTATCAGATAAATCTGCTGTAATCATTTTTTTGATCTTTAAAAGATTAAAATAATTTTCAATCAATAAAAACATTTTATGGAAAATCAGGAAACATGTCAGCATATCCTTAAAATAAAGAAGTTGAAACAGCCAAAAGAACTTGTATGCGAAGAATGCATAAAAATCGGTAGCGATTGGGTGCATCTGCGTACTTGTCAGACTTGCGGTGCCACGTTATGCTGCGATGAATCTCCAAATAAGCACATGACAAAACATTTTCAACATACTCATCATCCTGTTGTCATTTCCGCTGAACCGGGTGAAAAATGGTTATGGTGTTATCAGGATGAAATTTTTAAGGATTACGAATAATAGATTTTCTCCTGGGCATATTTTATGTTTCCCTTGGGACTTACCTTATGGAGTTGAAATGATTTTGCACTTTTTCTTTAGAATTGTCCTTCCGTTTTTATCACTGATTTTATCTGAAAAAGAAATAGTTATTTCTCAGAATTTTCGTGGTAGGCATAGCGATTAATTTTGGATTTTTAAAGGATAGCGGGCTAAACATAAACGCGGATTATCTCCGTGAAGCTTTTTAGCCAATAGGACTTGTTCTGTTATATCTTCTAAAATTATTATTAGTAGATAGGGCAGTTTTCAAACCAAGCATTGAAAGTCGGGCAGCGCCTAACGACATAGCCGTGCCGCTTAAAAAGCGGCGACGGCTATGGTTTATTTCTTTCATTTTTTTTAATTTAGTCGTGATTAGAGAAGTGATTTGAAAGCCGCACTTAATTCTTCAGAAAAAACCTGGGGTTGTTTCCATGCAGCAAAGTGGCCACCTTTCTCCAGCTTATTGAAATAAATAAGTTTAGGATATGCTTTCACAACCCAACTTTTTGGAGCTGCATAAATTTCATCCGGGAAAACGCTCACCGCAACTGGGATGGCAACATGTCGCGGATCAAAAAAACCATCCGGTCCACCTTGAGCGGCTTCCCAATAAAGGCGCGCAGAGGAAATGGCTGTATTTGTAACCCAGTACAAAGTGATATTGTCGGGAACATCATCCCTTGTGAGGCCTTTAGTTTTACCATCAAAAACCCTTGCAATCAGGGAATAGCTTCGTGCATCGTGGTCAAGCATCCATGCTGCGAGGCCGGTCGACGAATCCTCAATGGCATAAAGTGTTTGCGGACGGAGGCTCACCTCGTTCGCATAGCCTACTCCCTTTTTAAAAAAGAAGCCCAATTGCTGGTACGCATTCAGTTCATCGGCAGAAAGGCCTGCCGGCATCGGGTTTGCTGCCAATGCTTTTGAAATTTCTTCCTTGTCGATTGCCCCTAACCATGAAAGTTGCAGCAAGTAATATAATTGCGGTCGTCATAATCATAATGCTTATCATTGTTTTAAATTTTGTCTTTGCACTTCATCGAACTGGCCAACTTCAGCCCCCATTGATTCAACAATTCCCGCAAAGTCAATACCCTGCCCGGATGGAAATGTTGACGGGTAACTCTTTTCCAGCTGGCCTTCCCTGATGGAAACCTCAATTGGGTTGATTCCGCAGGTCTTAACCTTAACCAGCACTTCACCCGCCCCGGCCAATTGTTTTGGAAGTTCGGCGAAGTATAACACATTGACATCGCCAAAAAGGTCATAACAGACGGCGTGATTCACCAACTTATCTTGTGTCTTTTCCATAGCTAACTCTATTTAGTAAATAAGATGAAAATCAAATTTATTTATCAATAAACGGTGTGATACATCTCATTTTTAATAAATGAGGCAATATCCCTGGCGGGCAACTGGAAAAGGTAGATACACCTGTCTATCCGCTTCTCTAAATGATCAGCTTGTTCATGCATAAACTGCACCTGAATTTCCAGGTTTCCTATTATGTCGGGCAACAAAGCTATTTGGACCAAACTGATCACGTTCAACCTTGGAGAAAGCGATCCCTTTATTTTTCCGGTGGATCGTGCGGCAAATCAGATGCAGAATTTAAGTTCATAATGATTCGTTTTAGATATTTAACTGAGAACAATTCCTTTTCCGATTATACCAAACAGATGCCAATTTATAAGAGGCTGATTTACAGCATTTTTATCAATTATGGAAAGATTGTAAACCCGATATTTCGCAGATTTACGATTGTTACAGCGAAATGTGATTGATAATCTGATCTATTATTATTAATGATTTAGGTAAGGGCGATAATGCCAGGATCAAAAAAGGGAAGAATCTGGAATACCATTTCTTTTCGGGATGTTGTTCGGTTACAGTCGTTCCGAAACAATCCCAACTATTCCAACCGAGAGGAGGTGTAGTAGCCCACT
>JBDTVX010000267.1:0-8353 GCA_040007015.1 Ferruginibacter sp.
ATTCCCGGAAATAAAGTAAACCAATGGTTTTAGTTTGCGACAGATCAAGAGTTCTAAAAGTATATTTTACTTTCTGTTTGCATTTTTGGCAACCGCGTTCTTATAAAAAACCGGGCTGCTTTTTCACTATTGGCGAAAATTTTTCTTTGACTAAAACATAGGATTGCGAGATGGTTCGCTTCCAATCATTTTTACTCATTTTTTGAAGATCATCAATCAATATCCAATTATCTTTATCCACATAGGGAGCGGGCTTAAAACCATCGCGGTTACATATTTCTTCAAATTCTTCTTCCTTAACTTTAAATGGTGCGCTTGTGGGAGATTGGCCAAGCCCTGCAACGCAAAACATTTTTCTCCCGATTGAAAATACAAGATCGTGGATCCATTTTATATCTTCCTTTACAGATGACAATGATTTACAAATAGCACGCATTTCTTCAGCGTTCATTTTATTATTGCTTATTGATTTGCGTTAAACGTGAATTTCCAGGGAGCACTTTTTTGCAGTAATTAATTACTTATTGCGCATTTCTTCCACGCCGGTCCAGTTTTCGGGTACCCCTATATCAATATAATGGCTGGCTTTTCCCAAAAATAGTTTTGCAGTTGTGTCTTCAGGATAGATTTCTAAAACACGATAAAATTTATCAGAGGCTTCATTGAAAGATTTATCAAAATAATGGGACAACCCCTGTTTAAAAATTGGTAAGGCAGTCAATTTTTTACTCATGTCATTCTCATCGCTGCCATTGAAGCATTCGTAAATACTAATAGCCTCCAGCTTACCTTTTAATTGAACCATACCCAGGTGCCGGAGATGAAAATGTTCAGGATCAGCCAAATTTTTCACACTTGCCTCACTTAAAAGAATGTTTACTTTATAGTGTTTTGTCAGGCTTTCGAGCCTTGAAGCGGTGTTTACTGCGTCTGCAATAGTAGTGGCGTCCATTCTTTCATTATCTCCTGTAATACCCATAATCAGCGGACCGGTATGCATACCAACGCCTATTTTTATAGCAGCCTTATTGACACCTGCACGGTTTGAATTAAGTACCTGCACAGCTTTTTGCATTTCTATAGCAGCCGAAAGGGCATCGGATGCATTGCCAGGGAAAATAGCCATTATCGCATCGCCGAGATATTGATTAATAAACCCATTGTGTTCCCTGATGATCGGCCCCATACGCTCATTAAATGAACAAACAAAACTAAAATTTTCCTCCGGCGTCATTTGTTCTGCCAATGTTGTATAATCCCTGATATCAGAAAATAGAACAGTTACAATCTTTTCTGCCTGATCGCCCAATTGTATGTCAGTGATAACACTTCTTCCAAGGGATCTGATAAATTCATGAGGAACGAACTTATTGGTTACTTCATATATGCGCCGCATCGCTTCTTCTCTTTCTTTCGCTTCGCGTATATTTTTCTCATACAACAATGCGCTTTCGATTGCGGAGGAAGATTGCAGGGCCAGCGTTATTAAAAATTTTAAATCGGCAGCGGAATATTGAATTGATTCGGTGGTGGCAAGAATGATCGCTCCCATAACACGGTGCTTCACCTTTAGCGCTGCGTATATCAGGGATTGCACTTCCGGCAAAATCAGGCCGGCATCTTTTAATGGAGAAAGATCACCCATGATCTCAGATTGACCGCTTTGAGAAATGCTGAGCAGCAGCCCAAGATTTGATTTCAATTTGTCTTCGTCAAATACTGATTTCCCGGACGATGCAAGTGTCTCAATCTTATTGGTTTCGTGGTCCCATAAAACAATCAGTCCATTATCAGATTTTATTAATCGCCTGGCCTCATCAAGCGTGATGCCGGCGATGGAAGCTTGCCCGATGGTTTGAGCGAGTTTTTCAGAAAAATTAAAAATCAAATTTACTTCCTGGTAAAGCATCAGTACTTCATTGCCCAACCTTTTTTTTTCCGCTTCCTTTTGTATCAATAAATTTATAAGAGACGCGATTACAGCAACCTTATTATCTCCTTTTACCCACCCGATAATTTCCTCATCGATCCTGATGGGTTCCTGAAAGGATATTATCCCTGCACCTGTGCCCAGCAAAACTTTTTGAGCCATATCTTCAACATAAACCGGCGCTTTAAGTTCCTCAATTAATGAAGATATCAATGCAAATGCATCGCTTTTCCCTGAAAGGATATTTTTAAGGTTGATTTTGGCCATAAGCTAATGAAAAGGAAATTAGTTTTAGTGTGAATGGTGAATGGCCAATCGTCATATGGTATAGAGGTGACACCTTTTAAAAAGGTGTCACCTCTATACCATATTTATACCAAACCCAATACTGTTCTTGCTTTATTAAGTATTGTTTCAGGGTCGAATGGCTTTGTCATATACACATCCGCTCCTACTTCCTGGCCTTTCTGGCGGTCTAATTCCTGGCCTTTTGCGGTTAATAATATGATGTATACCCCATCCAGGGAAAGTTCTTTTTTTACTCTCCGGCACACTTCCATCCCATTCATTTTTGGCATCATTACATCCAAAAAAACAAGTTGCGGCTTCTCTTCACTAATAATTTTAAGCGCATCTTCTCCATTGTCCGCAGTAAGAAATATTACGTCCTCATCTTCCAGCTCTTCCAGCGTTTGTTCTATCAGCATCCGGATATGGGCCTCATCATCAACGATTAAAATTTTTTGCTCCATTGTTTAATACCTTAAAGTTTATTCGACATGCCAAAACCTATATTTTTTTGTTACTGGTAAATTAAAAATAATACATTCTCCAGCCCCTTTTCAAAACGAAGTGTTTTTACAATTTCGTGTTTATCGGATATTAGTGAATTCAGAATGATAATATCGGGCTGATTCGCAATCGCTTTCTCCAGTACTTCCACTCCATCCGATTCTACTACCTGGTATCCCTTGGCCTGCAACACATCCGTGAGCGAGCGTACAGTAACACTGTCTTCATCAACAACCATTACTTTTTTCCTGGATTTTCCCTGTTCAAGCAAATTTCCTATTTCGGAAAATAATAACGCGGTATCAATGGGCTTGGTAAGATAACGGTCAACTCCAATGCGAAAACCCCGTGATTTATCCTCTACGATAGAAAGAATAATGATCGGGATTTCCATGGTTTGAGGATCATTCTTAATAACGGCAGCTACGTCAAACCCATTCATCTCCGGCATCATTACGTCGAGGATAACAAGGTCGGGGTTGATGGCGCGTATTTTTGATATCGCGTCTTTTCCATTTGAAGCCTCTTCAACATTATATCCTGCTTCGGTAAGTTCCTGCTTCAGCAAAGAACGTATGCCATCGTCATCGTCCACCACAAGTATAGTGGCGTTTTTTCCCTGGATGGATGGATGTGATTGCTCCATCCGTTTTTTTAACTGGCGCAACAGATCATCCAATTGAATATGCCTGACCGCTTTTTCATCTGTTTTAAGCGAAGGCAGCATAAAATAAAAGGTGCTTCCTTTGCCCAATTCACTTTCAAGCCATATTTTGCCTGCATGGTGTTCCACAATTTCTTTGCAGATGGGAAGGCCCAGGCCCGTTCCTTTGGGCTTATCGGTTAACGTGTCTCCAACCTGTTTAAATTGCTCAAATACTTTATCATAATCTTCAGGAGCAATCCCGATGCCGGTATCGGTAATGCCCACTACAACGCCTCCGTCCTTTTGAAAAACTGTACAGGTAACTGTTCCTTCCCTGGTAAATTTTACCGCATTGGATAATAGGTTTACCACAACCTGGATTAATTTATCCCGGTCACCGGAAATTTCAGGAAGATCATTTTCAATTTTTCTTTCCAGGGTCAGGTTCTTTTGGTCAAACAAAGCAGAGGTTGCAGCAATGGCCCTTTCTACCACATCGGGAACATGAACCGCTTCCATATTCCACTCCATTTTACCAGCCTCGATTTTTGCAAGATCCAGCACGTCGTTAATGAGATTTGTCAGGCGCTCTCCTTCTGCAATCACTACATTCAAGTTACCAGAAATCTGTTCAATTATTTTGATGATTTTTGGATCCGATTTATCTGTGACCGGGAATATTTTTTCTTCAAGCCTCTTCTTAATGATCTTGGTAAACCCTAAAACGGAGGTCAGTGGTGTGCGAAGCTCGTGGCTTACTGTTGAAAGAAAAGCGCTTTTGGCTGCATTGGCCACCTCCGCGCTTTTTCGTGCTGCATCGGCATCTGTGTTTGCCTGTTTCACTTCTTCAAACAACCTGGCCTTTTTTATTGCTACGCCTACATTCGCGGCAATCGTGGACAACAAATGCTGGTCTTTTTCTGCAAACCGGTTCTCTGTTTCGGTACTCTGTATGCTTAGCACACCTATAATCTCATCGCTTACAGGTATGGGTACGCCAATGTAAGAAGCTGCCGGTAGCCCTACCCGGTCAATTCCGAGTGTAGCGGTCACTTTATTCAAATCTTTATTAAGGAGCAGTGGTTCACCGGTTAAAATAATTTTTGAAGTCAATCCTTCACCCAATTTTATCGGTTGCATTTTATCTCCATATTGATAAGGAAAGCTGATAATTTTTGTCTTTTTATCAAGCAGCGCGATATATACAATATTCGCTTTAAAAAGATCCCGTAACTGGTTACCCACTAATTGTATCAGATCATTCAGATCTGCCTGGCTAACCAATGCCTGGCTTATCTGGTTAACGGTGGCCAGTTCATCAGCCTGTTGCTTTACTTCCCGGGTACGGTCCAGCACTTTTTCTTCCAGCACGCGGTTCTCTTTGATCAATGCTTTAGAGCGATATTTATTGTAGCCGTATATGGCGCCCACCAGCACAATTATGTATATTAAATACATCCACCAGGTTTGCCACCAGGGAGGAGTAATGGCAAAACTGAAACTGGCAGGCTTACCCCAATGGCCGCTGATATCCTTACTTCGTACTCTGAAAGTATATTTGCCAGGTGAAAGGTTCAGGTAATTATCTGTAAAAGATTTATTGTTAAAACTGCTCCAGCTTTTATCAATTCCTTCCAGGATATAGGAATAGGTTACCGCGTCGGGAATGCCCAGGTGGCCCTGCCCAAATTTAAATTGAATATAATTAAGGTCATAAGGAACAAGCAGATTTACAGGAATATTATATGGGCCGGCCACACTGTCCCAATGCAAACCATGTTGTTGCGCATAACTCCCTTCATTGAGTTTGGTTTGCCCTTTTATATAAAATTTATCCGCGTTCCACAATGTATCATGTTCGTTCAACGACACTTTGTCCGTAAAATATTGCGGTTCATTTAAAACCGATATACCGGTAATATAAGTAGGCGCTGTTCTTGTTTGCTCTTTAATACCATTGATGATGGTGATTCCAAGATCACCCCATAAATACTGGCCTTTTTTTGTAACAATGTTAGTGCTCCAGTTATTATTGTTATTCACCAGCCCCTCTGATCCTGCAAGCAATCCTACTCTCCATTCTGTAACGCTCTTTGCACCTGTAGCATCCGGGGAACCCGGAGTCGTTATGATACTTACTTTATTCTTTGTTCCCACGAGCACCTGGCCTTTGTAAGAAAGCAGGGAGGTGACAGAGTTATTGCACAAGCCGGCTGCTGTGGTAAGGATGGTAAGTGATCCTTGTTTTGTATCGGCTATATATACTCCTTTGTCGGTGCCAATCCACATCCTGCCTGCATCGTCGAGCATTAATAACCTGAAACAGGAATCTTTTAATCCCGGGCCCTGGTTCAGATTTTGGATAGTGCCTTTTTCAGGATCAATGATATCTACCCCTTTTGAGTAGGTGGCTATCCATAGCTTACCCTCGTTGTCCGATTTTATATCCAGGATATTGTCTTCGCTAAGGCCCTCGGTAACCCCGGCATGCAAAATCAGTTGCTTTCCATAATCAATCATATCGATCCCCCGCGTTGGCCCTACCACCCATACGTTGCCTCTCTTGTCTTTTAATACGCCGTAAACCGTATCGCTGGCAAGGCCTTCTTTTTTTCCGGTGATTTCAATGGTTTTATTTTTAGGATCGATAATATGAAAACCTCCGTCTGTCGCGATCCAGATATTACCATTGATCTGCGAAAAATTCTGTATGAAATTATCTGCCAGGCCATGCCTTTTATCAAGTTGCCTGGAGAGCTTTTTTTCATTGTCTAAAATCTGAATCCCGTCATTGGTATTGCCGGCGCCCACCCATATCCTCCCTTCCTGGTCTTCCATTAAGGTTGATAACGTTTTTGCACCTACGGGATGAACCATCTCACCGCTCTGCTCTATCACGCTAAGCCCGCCCGAGTAGCTTGCCACCCATACTCTTTGTTGGTCATCCTGTAATAAATCGAGAATAAAATCTTCACTCATCCCTTCTTTCTCCGAAAATTTTTTTGACGCTCCCTTTACAGTATTTAGTATTGAAAGGCCATGATTGCCTGCCATCCAAACCTGGTCATTGTTATCGCATAATAAACGGTAAGTAAGCGGATTTTCAAGCCCCTGTAATTTTCCATAGTTTGTAATAATGCCTTGTTCTGCATCTACCGCGCTAACGCCGCCATTATGAAATGCAATCCAGACCCTGCCTTTATGATCGCCGATTATTGCTTGCACGGTGTCGCTGCCAAGGCCATTGACTTTTTTTAAATGACGGATTTTATCTCTGCCGGGATTAATAATAGTTACGCCGCTTACCGTAGTCAGCCATATATTTTTTTTTGAATCCTCACAGATTCCCCATGCCCCTACACTGCCTGGTAAACCAGTGCCGTCATCGAGATGTTTATACGTTAAGTTTCGCGGGTCGATGATATCGACTCCGCGGCCTGCTATCCGGGAAATCCAGATATAACCTTTTTCATCGACGATCATTTTCGGAAGCTGGGGGAATATTATGTGGATTTCGGCTGAACTGGTTACTACTCCTTTCTGTGCATCTATCATTCCGATTCGCCGAGGTGTTACATACCATATTCTTCCATCGGTATCTTCAACCAGGTCCGACACTTCTCCTTCAATAGATGGATACAATAGCATGTACTCGCCATCATACCGGTAAAGTCCTTTGTCTGTCCCTATCCAGATAAATCCGGCTTTATCTTTGATAAGGCAAAGAATAATTTTATCCGGGAGCCCCTGCGCCAGGCCGATATCGTACATGGAAAGGGTAGTTCCGCTTTTCGGCACAATGGTCCCGGATTTTACAACCACCGGCGCAGGCAAAACAGCTTTTTTGAATTGCAGTGATTTGGATGGAATTTTTTCCAGGTTAAATGCAGAATCAGCTAAAGAATTAAAGTCAAAATGAACTACATCGGGCGGCTTTGAAAAAGGCTTGAAACCTAATGTATCATAAGGAGTCGATGGAAGCGCATCGATATCCAGTTTTTTTATTGGGGATTTTATCCCGCCTGTTTTTGTTGTTATCCAGTTTAGTTTTTTTGGTGCGCTAAGTTGCAATGGCTGGCTTACCGGTTGTGCATATCCGCTGTCGCTTACCGGGAAAGGTATATTAACAGCATGATTATTACAGGATGCCAAAGTAAGCAGCGCAATTACTGTAATCATCAACAAAGATTGGTAACGGGCTACTTTAAGCATAGTTATAAATGTATAACATTTTTTTAACTGGCAATGAAATAATAAATTACTGCAATAAATTTATTTTATCGCAAACATCTTCTGAAAACAAGTACTGATTGACCTTTGCATTGGTGCAGGGAAGAGAACTTACAGGATAATCACTAAGATATTTGGATGCAGAACTGAATTGCGGGAAGCCTGTAATCCATAAATTTAATCTCTATGAAATTTGTATAAACTTATCATGGCAATTACTTAATTCCAGGTCGCAGTTAATTTCCACATCATCGATAGTTGCGCCAATTTTTTTATAAAAGCCAATTGCATTTTCATTCCAGTTGGAAACCTGCCAGCGTAATTTTTTACATTGCTCCTTTTTAGCTAAATCAATAACTGCATTTAAAAGTTGAGCGCCGATTTTTTTATTACGATAAGATTCTGTTACATACAGGTCGTCAAGGTACAATGCTTTTCCTGTCCATGAGTAATAAGCTATAAAGAAGGATGCAAATCCTATGATTGTGTGCTGGTCTGTTTCCGCAACAAAACATTGAAAAAAACCTTTTTCTTTTTCCATCTGCTCCAGGGTGATGGTAACTTTCGCCGGCGTTTTCTGAAACAGGGCGAACTCATTTATTAGGGATAAAATAGCGGGGAAATCATGCTGACCTGCTTTTCTTATGGTGATACTCATTAATTTTTTTATTGGATGATTAATAGCACTAACGTGAAAAAGCTCATATATGCACAAATGCACCAGATCCGAGCTATCGGCTGCGACGCCTGTGAAG
>JBDTVX010000268.1:0-8338 GCA_040007015.1 Ferruginibacter sp.
AAAAGAGATTACAGGCCTGGAACAATCAATTTAACCAGCAAATGCAGGAACGATGATACCATATAAACTGGCTGAAAACTGATTGATTGGGAGGTGCACAAGCGGACGCTTGCGCTTTTAGCACGGCCAATCCGGCCGCGATGGAGTTGCCAATTAAAGACATCCCGTCACAATATCATTTTTATTAGGTGTTTTTATTACAACTTAATAATAAAAAATAACTGTCCTGCTACTTCATTTTCTTAAACATATTGATCAGCCCGTTGGTAGACGAATCGTGCGTATTTACAGGATCACCTGCCTGTAATTCCGGTAAGATCTTTTTAGCCAGCACTTTTCCGAGTTCGACCCCAAACTGGTCAAAACTAAAAATATTCCAGACCACTCCCTGTACAAAAATTTTGTGTTCGTATAAAGCAATTAATTGTCCCAGGCTATGCGGGGTAATCTCCTTTATTAAGAAAGAATTGGTTGGCCTGTTACCTGCAAATGTCCTGTATGGATCAGTGTGTTCACTTCCATTCATCAGGGCCTCTGTTTGTGCAAAAAAGTTACTCAACAAAATTTCATGGTGTTCACCAACCGGGTTATGACTGATTGCGGGAGCAATAAAATCGCAGGGGATCTTTTGTGTGCCCTGGTGGATCAACTGGTAAAAAGCATGTTGACCGTTGGTGCCCGGCTCGCCCCAGATAACTGGCCCTGTTGCATAAGTAACCGGGTTGCCATTCCTGTCTACATATTTACCATTGCTTTCCATATTGCCCTGTTGAAAGTAAGCCGCAAAGCGATGCATGTATTGATCGTATGGTAAAATCGCTTCGGAAGCAGTGCCATAGAAATTAGTGTACCATATTCCCACCAGCGCCATTATTACGGAAATATTTTTTTCAAACGGGGTGGTAGCGAAATACTCATCTGTTTGATGGGCGCCTCTTAACAGTTCCTCAAAATTATTATACCCGATCGTAAGCGCTATAGATAAACCGATAGCGCTCCACAAACTATACCTGCCGCCTACCCAATCCCAAAATACAAACATGTTTTCCGGTGCGATGCCAAATTTTACCACATCAGCCTCATTGGTGCTGAGGGCCACAAAATGTTTGGCTATAAAAGCTTCATCTTTAGCCTTCTTTAAAAACCATTCTCTTGCCGTGTTGGCATTGGTCATGGTTTCCTGGGTAGTAAAAGTTTTGGAAGCGATCAAAAACAATGTTTCTTCCGGGGTTACTTTTTTTAAAGTTTCACTTATTTGCGTGCCATCTACATTACTTACAAAATATGCCTGTATACCGTTTATCCAATACGGTTTTAATGCCTCGGTAACCATTACCGGGCCAAGGTCGCTGCCCCCGATACCTATGTTTACAACGTATTTTATTTTGCTGCCGGTGTAGCCTTTCCATTCACCACTATGCACTTTGGTGCAAAAGTTTTTCATTTGTTCCAGAACGCTGAATACTTCCGGCATCACATCTTTTCCCTCAACCATAACAGGCTTACCCGAAAAATTTCGCAAGGCAGTATGCAACACGGCCCTGTTCTCTGTTTCATTAATTTTTTCCCCGGCAAACATGGCTTTGATTGCATCATCCAGTTTGCAGTCATTCGCAAGTTGAAGTAATAACCGGATGGTTTTTTCGGTAATGTTATTTTTAGAATAATCAAATACAATATTTTGTGCAACAAGAGAGAATTTACTGAACCGTTCATCATCGGCGGCAAATAGATCTTTTATAGGCAGGTTTTTCATTTCTTCAAAATGTTGTTGCAGTGCCTGCCAGGAGGGTGTGTTGGTGGGGTTGATTTTTGGAAACATATTTTAATTGGTATTGATATTTAAAAGAAGTACGAAGATAAAGTTTGTTGTACAAAAAACCGCGGGCCGCCTAAATTCTTGTACATGCCACGAATGCACGAATTAACACGAATAAGGCCTGGCTGTAATAGAAAAAAATAGCAAATCATTGCACTAACAGAAAAATCCGAAAGCCTGCCGGATTTATAATAACCGGCAAACCACTTAAATAAATTAAATTCGCACCCACACCTAAATTTGTTAAAATGCCGTTGAGCCTGCAATACCAGATCATATATCTTTTTGTGATGGCACTGCCCATAGCATGCATCTCCTGGACAATTACCCGCGAAGAAATATTCCGGGAACCGAGGACGTTTTGTGAAAGAAAATCACAAGAATCCAGGAACCTGCTCCAACGAAAATTCTTTTATTTATTTACCTGCGAATATTGCTTTAGCCATTATATCGCCTTATTCTTTTTGATCATTACCAGGTATCACCTCCTTTATAATAACTGGCGCGGATATATTGTGGCATTTTTTGCGCTGGTTTGGATCGCAAACGTGTACATGAGCTTGTTTGGCCGGGTGCGTGTAGGCATGAAAAGAGAAGGGGTGGAAGCAAAAATAAAAGAGGTGGAATTGAAGGAATGTGAAGAAGATACAGGTAGCCCTGCCGCGCAAACCAAATGACTATTCAGTCAGCGGATTAAGCATGAAATTTATATTTTGAAATCAACAAATTTGATCCCTATTTTTTTGGCTTTTCAAAAATGCCCGGATCAATTTCCTTATTGAACTCAACCTTTTTGCAGGTGATGGTAAGCGCTAATCCCGGGTAGGACAGTTCCTGAGTAAACGGCATTACGAATCCGTCACTTGTTTTTCTGAAGTCTGAATTAAGCTTTGTTATTTCTATATCATGGCCATCTGCATTCATTTTTGTTACCTCTTTTACAATATAATAAGTAACACTATCAATAAAGTAATTAATTTCTACGCCAGCAGAGGTAGTAAGCTTTAACTTATAACTTGCTGCCTCGTTTACATTTTCTTTTCCCAGCAATTCTATCTTAATTCCCTTTGCTGCATAATTGTACAACGGGCCTGCGGGGTCCAATTGCAACTGGCCCACTTTTACCTGGGATGCAGGCATATTAGTAGCAGTAATCATCCCGGTAAATGGGTTAATGCTCCAGCCGCTGTCAACTGTATAACAATCAATAATTAGCTGGCCGTTAAAATCAGTTTCGCTTTTAAATCCTTTTCCATTAACCAGGTAAGATTTATGGGGTGCCGGATTGTTCATAATACTTAGCTCATCTTCCGTATAAATGGTCTTTATGGTGGCAAGCTTATCCTTGCCCCCCATCGCGGCCGTCCATTTATTAATAATTTCATCGGGCGTTTGTGCGGATGCATTTATAAAACCCACTGCGGCAATTGAAGTGAGCAATACAAGATTTGATATTTTCATTTTCATTTTTTTTAAAATTATGGGTAATGGACGATTGACTATTGACTATTGACTATTGACCGCCTACCATTGCGTTTACATTATCGCCTGCTGTTTACCTCAAAAGCCAGTAAAACATTACCCCCCATTTGCCCAAACATCCCATACCCTGAGTTCACAAATAACATACCGTCTGCGATAACCGGGGCAGGGCCATCCAGGGCTCCTCCTTTTCCTTTAATGCCATTGATAATATCATAATTTTTAGCGGTGTCAAACTCCCACAAAATTTTCCCATCCCTGGTGGAATAACCGCGCATATACCCATCCAATGAGCCCGCAAATACAATCCCCGGAATTACGGCCGGTGCTGCAGAATTTGAGGCCAGGCAATTTTTTTTATCCACACAGCCCGGTGCAGGCGTTTCCCAAATTACTTTCCCGGTAAAAAGATCAAGTGCGTAGATACCCGGCGATGCCTTCAGCGAAGTATCGCTTTTATCAATAGCGATGATATTATCCGCATTCGCTGCATACATCTTTTCCCCATCTGTTGCCATTCCCCAATGTATACCGCCCAGCTTGCCACCTTTGCCGATCCTTGTTTGCCAAAGCAGTTTTCCTGCAGGGGATAATGCATATACAACCCCTGATTTTTGGCCTGCCACTAAAATATCTTTTCCGTCTTTTCTTTTTACGAGTATTGGCGCCATACCAAAATCAAGGTCGGGACCTTCTTTCTCGGGGCAATTCACAAAAACGGGGCAAGCTGTATTATATGCATCACCGGCAGTAGCCTGGAAATTCCAAATAAGTTTGCCCGTTTTGATTTCCAGCGCCTGGATAGCATCACTGGTGCCGGTAGTGGGATAAGTGTAATTTTCGCCGGTCCCGATGTATAATAATCCTCTCTTTGCATCTATCGTAGGACTGCACCATACCGGCGCCCCGGAAGGTCCATAAAAATCTTTACCGTTTCTCTTTTTGCCCGATTTTTTTACTGCTTCGGTAATGACGCGGTACTTCCATATTTCTTTTCCTGTAAGCGCATCCAACGCAACTACTCCCCCTGAGGAGAAACAACAATTGTAATCACCATTTTGGGCAGATCCTATTTCTGTTGAAGTGATGGGGACGAATACTTTCCCCCCGTAAACAGCCACTGAGCCGGTTGTTGCTGAATGGGCATCAATACCTGCCCGCCTGTTCCATAACTGCCGGCCTGTCTTCACATCTATTGCATAAACATTGGCACTGAAATCAGCAAAGAAGGCTGTAATCGAATTTCCCTGCTGATGTATTACGATAGCTCCACGAATAGCAGCGCCTGCTTCAAAATGCCATCCAGGCTTTCCCGTTTTTCTATTAATAGCAAACAGGTCGCCGAACTGCCCGCCAACGATCAGCCAATCGCCCACTACCGCGGGTTTGCTTCTTACAATGGTAGCATCGGGGAATGCGAAGGCCCATTTTAATTGTAAAGAATGAATGTTGGATAATGATATGCCCGCCTGTTCTGCACTACGAAAACCGGTGCCGGCGATATTTCCACCCCAGCCCGAATAATCGGATGAAGATGGAGTACTTTGATGAATGGAAAAGGAAGTGTACGCTTCTTTTGGTATAACGGTTGTTTTCAATTCACTATTGGTTACCCATTCTGCCACTGCTTTACGTTCATTGTCACTGAGCAAAGAGGCCTGTTGCCGCATCTTACCGTTATCCATAGCTGCAAACACGGCGCGTGCCGTCATGCCCGACATTACCGAAACACCGGGTGCAAGATTTCCTACAGTATCCTTATGACACTGGTAGCAGGATGCATAAAAAATCCTTTTACCCATTGCACGTAAAGTATCACCAGGCCCCCCCGATCCATCACTCCCGGAAAAAAATTTGCCGGAAGACGGGGTTGTTATTTTTTTTGTAACGACATGCCGGTTCACAAAAAAGATTGCAGCCGTAATCGTCATAACAAAAAATATTTTTATTGCATACATAAAAAGAAAATTGCGTTAACAGGAATTAAAAGTAATACTCTTAAGGAATTTCCGGTAATAGTTTTAGCTGAAAGGAATATTATTCGCCGAATGGTATCATTTTCACGACGGCCTGCCTTATATGACGTTTTTTTCCGGTTCTATTTATAAATTTTTTTCAAAACTTCCTGCCGGTGTTCCCGGGATATTGGAATAGCCTTGCCATCAATTTCAACGCAGTTGCCTTCAATCAGATTTACTTTATCAATAGCAATGGTAAAGGATCTGTGAATTCTGATAAATTTATCAGACGGGAGTTTTTCGGTAATAGCAGTAAGCGACTGGTATGATATTAATGAAGTTGATTTTGTGGTAACCCTTATATAATCTTTCAGACTTTCTATATAAAGAATATCACTGATCATTATTTTTACAAATTTGCGATCAACTTTTAAAAACAAATATTCATTTTCATCCGGCGCATTGTTTTCACCCCGGTAGTTATCGGATGCTTTTTCCGGGGGCTTATATTTCATGGCCCTTTCAAAGGCTTTCATGAACCGTGGAAATGATATGGGTTTTACTAAATAATCCAGCACTTCAAATTCGAAACCTTCTACGGCATAATCCCGGTAGGCTGTTGTAATAACAACAGGAGGAGGATTTTTAACAGTTCCCAGCAAGTCGAGTCCTGTTAATAAAGGCATTTCAATATCAAGAAAAATCAAATCAAACGCTTCCTCTTTCAAAAGCCGCAGTGCTTCAATTGCATTTTCGCAGCGCCTGGTCTCAACATTATCGAGCCGGTCTAAATAATTTTCAATAACGTCAATAGCCAATGGCTCATCATCCACAACGAGGCATTTGAAACCCTTTACCATACAGGCATTTTTAGTGACACTATAAATTCATTTTGTTTTTCCGAAAGATCAAGCCGGTAATTATTGCCATATAATAATTCCAGCCTTCGTTTTGCATTTTTTAACCCTATCCCTGTATATCCTTTTGATATATTTTCATCAAAAGGATTTTTTACAGTGAAAAATAAAAAATGATCTTCTACTTTCAATGAAATTTCAATGAGTATTTTATTCAGCGTATTTTTTACACCATGCTTGAAACTATTTTCAAGGAAAAGAATCAGTATCATGGGTGGAATGTTTACTTCTTCTATTTGCCCTTCCATTTCAAAATTAACTACCAGTCTTTGTCCAAAACGAAGTTTCTCCAGGTCGAGGTAGTTTTGCAAATAAGTTATTTCTTTGCTCAATGATACTTTTGGAGTATTCGATTCATAGAGCATATAACTCATTAGCGCGGATAACTTCAAAACAACCTCCGGCGCCTGGTCCGATTTTTTCAGCGTTAAAGAATATAAGTTATTCAATGTGTTAAAGAAGAAATGCGGCTGGATCTGCGACTTCAGGAAATTTAATTCTGTTTCGAGGTATTGCTTTTCCCTCTCCTTCATCAATTGCTGATTTTGTATCCAGATCTTTAATAGTTTAACTGCCGTTGTAAAGCCGGTAAGGTAAAACAACCCTGTTACTTCTAAAAACAGGTTTTGGAAATTAAGATCTGCTGTAAAAGCAAACCACTTTGATCCTGAATGCGCATACAATTGCTTTAATAACTGATCAATAAAAGCCGTTGCCAATAATGCCAATGCCAATAACAAAGCATAGTAGAAATATTTCCTGCGGGTCAGGAGGTAGGGGATCAGGATATAAAAGTTGACGTAAACAAGTGCTGCCGAAAATGGCATAAATAAAATAAACTGAACATAAAAAGTAAAATCATGTATCTGGTAAGCATTGTAAAAAACCACGCAAAGGAAAAAATAATAGAGTATCCAAAACAGCAAATGGTATAGCCATCGCTTTTTAAACAAGCCATAAAACTGGCGCGGTTCAGCAGGCGATTGACCGGGAGCTAATATATTATTTGCAGTAGTGCTCACCAAAATAGATTTTCATTATACAATCAAAAATAATACTTTAAAAAGTTTAAAAGGGGTGCCACTGCAAATTGTATGGATTGCCTTATGAGCTGCATTTTTTACAGGACAGATGGTATGCAGAGAGTTATAAAAGGACTAAAAATAATTTCAGCACCGGACGTGTAAATTTTTATTGCCCCGAATACATGAAAGAACCCCCTGTAAAAACCTTCTATTTTTTATGTACCCGGCAATTGATCCCTGGTTAAGCTTCACAGGCGTCGCACTCTTGTACATTTGATCTTTATTGAGCCTGATTGCGTTTTACCGGATCCGGGAGAAAAAAGACCAAATCCAAAAACGGGAGAGGGAGATTGCATACTAATTCAGAATGTGAAAATAATGTAACATTAGATGAGATAAAGAGCCGACCTTTGTGTTGTATAGTGATTGTACAAGTTCTTCGCAATGAAAACGACTGCATCCTGAACTTGTAACTTCGCGGTAATTTCTTACAAACTTATTTCAATAAATTAATGATATTAAAAAAAAAATCATGAAAAATCGTATTCGCCTGTTTTGCTTCTCCATACTGGTAATGGCGGGGCTATCTGCTTATTCTCAAAAATATAAAACGGCTGAAGACACCGGGAAGTTAAACCTGGAGTACGTAAAAGTGAGCAACGACATTGCTGATCTTACGGCCCAGTTAGCAACTGCACAGGAGAAACTGGTTGAGTACCAGGCTAAGTCAAATTCAGCACAGGCAGATGCACAGAATGCTGCCAACTCAAGTAGCGACCAGGCATCTAAGGCCACCAATGGTAGTGTGAGTGATGCAAAAAAGGCAAACAAAAGAGCAAAAAAAGCTTACAATGAAGCAAAAGACGCCAGGTCGGCAAATAATGATGTAAATGACCAGAATGATAAAATAGCCAAACTTTCTTCAAAACTAAAAAAGAAGCAGGAGCGGTTACAGGAGTTAACCGTAATGCGTGACGCTATAAATGCAAAATTACCTAATTAGACGACGTGCTAGCTGAAAAATTAGCACATTAGCAAATAAGCACAGTAGCACATTAGCTAATTAGTGTCTGCACGAAAATTATAGAACGCCCATTAGATGGGAAGTTAGCCGATTTTTATCTGTCGAATCTTTAA
>JBDTVX010000269.1:0-8312 GCA_040007015.1 Ferruginibacter sp.
GGTATGGAAAAATGGTTTTTAAGGATATGTGAAATAAAAAATAAAGCGGGCCTTGTAAAAACTTCCGGCGACTTTATAGTAACAGGCGATCAATTTATTTGGCGCTGGCATGGATGGCCGGATGACGTGCAGGAAAAAGGCGAAATACTGGAAGCAAACGGCACCGACCAGGTGCGGTTTACTTTTGGACAGGAAGGAGCGGAAGACATGATCTGTACCGTAAAACTATATACCGAAGAAGGCGAAAACATTTGTGAAATTATACAGGAAAATATTCCGGACAATGAGAAAGGCAAAACCTATTACCATATTGGCTGCCTCACAGGCTGGAGCTTTTATTTAACCAATATGAAAAGTATCCTGGAAAATGGAGCCGATCTGAGAAATAAAAATGAGCAGCTTAAAAAGATGATCAACTCATAAATAATTTAGATAAAACTTTTCACCTTCAAAAAAAATCATGCAATCAAAAGCTATATCCGTTGAGCAATACTTAAAAGAATTGCCACCAGACCGGCAGGAGGCGATTAGCAAACTCAGAAAGGAGATTCTGAAAAACTTACCTAAGGGCTTTAAAGAACAAATGTCTTATGGAATGGTCGGGTATGTAGTACCGCATAAGTTGTACCCGGCGGGATATCATTGTGATCCCCAACTGCCGTTGGGGTTTATGAATATTGCTTCACAAAAGAATTTTATTGCTGTATATCATATGGGGGTATACGCAGATAAAAATTTGCTTGACTGGTTTGTAAAAGAATTTGCAAAAAATACTACCGCAAGGCTTGATATGGGCAAGAGTTGTATTCGCTTTAAAAAGATGGAAACGATCCCGTATAAATTAATAGGGGAACTGGCAGGTAAAATGACTGTGGCAGCCTGGATCAATAAATATGAAGAAAATTTTAAAAGATAAAAAAAAGTTATGGCTTATAATGAAAAGCTGGCCGACCGGGTAAGGGAAATAATTGCGCTGACCCACGAGGATGTGGAGGAGAAAAAAATGTTCAGCGGAATATGTTTTATGGTAAATGATAAAATGTGCGTGGGATTACAAAAAGACCGGCTGATGGTCCGGCTCGATCCTGACATGATTGAAAAAGTACTCGAAAAAGAAGGCTGTACGCCGATGGATATGCGTGGTAAGGTAATGAAGGGGTTTGTATTGGTAGAAGAAGCTGAATTGACTACCAAAAAGAAACTGGAATACTGGCTGAAGCTGGCACTCGACTATAATCCAATTGCCAAAGCAGCTAAAAAGAAAAAGAAATGAAAAATTATCTTACCGCAATAATTTTAGTAGGGGCGGGGCTCGCCCCCGCCCATTTTATCCCCGCCAATATTACCCCGGCCGATCCCGTATTTGATCAGTTATATACATTGGAAGGACATTGGATCATGAAAACAAAAAATGGTATCATTGGCGAAGAATGGACAAAAATCGACAGTGATTATTTGCAAAGCCGTGGATATATGACAAAGGGTATCGATACGATAACAACGGAAAGAGTGGCGCTGAGAAATACAACAGAAGGGATCTTCTATACCTCAACAGTGGAGAACCAAAACAACAGACAACCCATTGCATTCCGTTTGACATCTTCCGATAATAATACATTCGTATTTGAAAACCCGCTACATGATTACCCTAAAAGAATCTCTTATCGCTTTATAAACAAGGATTCGCTCCATGCTTGGATTGATAATGGAAAAGAAAGGACTGAAGAGAAATCAGCATTTCGATACAGCAGGGCAAAATGAGTATTGAGTGATGAATAATGAGTAAGCAAACGAGTTGATCATTCATTACTCATCACTCCTTGCAATCATTTATCATCAAAATAACGACCATGTCTAAACGCTTTTCATTTTGTACCGGGGCTGCTATCATTTTCCGGTTGCTGACAGTAGCTTTTCATTCCCTGGCGTTTGTACGGGATTATTTTTTATCACTTGTGTCGCTGCATGGATAAATGCCAAACCAATTCGTTCACTTTAATATTTTATTTATGAGTACCGATATTTTAAAACAGGCAGAATTAAACCAGGTAAAAAACCTGGAAGAAAAGACCGGAAAGAAAATGGAGGAATGGATAGCCATTGCCAATAAAAGCCCGTTTAAAAAACACGGGGAAATACTGAGTTACCTGAAAGACAGGCATGGTATCGGGCATGGGTATGCGAACCTGATCGTGCATTACGCAAAACAAAGCCATGCAGGTGCATCAGAAAACCTGGGGGATCTGATCACCGAACAATACAAGGGAAAGGAAAATCTGAAATCCTGGTATGATAAATTGATGGACGAAATAGAGAAATTTGGGAAAGATGTGAACATTTCTCCCAAAAAAGCCTATGTAAGTTTGCGAAGAAAAAAACAATTTGCGATCATTCAGCCGTCAGTAAAAACAAGATTGGATATCGGGTTAAATATCAAAGATCTTGCTCCGGCAGGAAACATAGAAGCAGCGGGAAGCTGGAATAGCATGTGCACGCACCGGGTAAAAGTAGAAGATGAAAAACAAATCAACAAAGATTTAATTGGCTGGATCAAAATGGCTTATGAACAAGCAGGTTAACCAGTGATCGTTTGAATATTTTGAACCTGGTTTGAAGATTAGATCCAATTGACCAAACGGTCATTCTCACCGATTTCCCTTGCGATAAGGCTGAAGAAATTTTTTTTAATATGATTTAAACTATAGCTATCTTCTACTTCTAAAACGCTTTTTATGAAAAAGAACTACCTCTTTATAAGCTTATTGCTTTTATTGTTTTCTACCAGCTCTTTAGCCCAATTGGCTGAATCGCTCAAAGCGCAATTGGTTAAAGACTGGACAAGGGCAAAAGCCTATACTCAGGAATACCTGGACGTAATGCCTGCAGACAAATACGGCTTCAGGGCCCAGGACAGTATTCGCACCTTTTCAGAACAAATGCTTCATTTAACCGCTGGTACCATCGGATTGGTTTCAAATGGTACCGGTAAGGACAGAATTTTTCCCGGCTATAATTTAGAGAAAAGCACTACAGCCCAAACCAAAGACTCAGTGGTATATTATGTAAACGCCGCATATGATTTTGCCATAGATGGCATTAAAAACTTGGATGCTTCCAAATTTGAGGAAAAAGTAAAACGGGGGAATTTTGATGAAACCAGACTGGCATGGATCATGAAGGGATTTGAGCATCAAACCCATCATCGCGGACAGGTAACTATTTATATCCGGCTATTAGGAATTAAGCCTCCTAATGAAAAATTGTTTTAATAGCTTTCATGGGGAAAGCTCCGGCCGCTGTTGGTCAGGAGACCAACAGCGGCATACCACGGATAGCTCATTCGTACTTGAGACATACCAACAATGGCCCGGTTCGCGGTGAGATTCTGCAAATGTGTTGACGACTAATAAAGTTGCTTATTCTATCGCCGGTCATTTGTAATTGTCTGCAATGTATTTCCTGGCCTGGTCCTGTGTCAACGCGGAAAAGTCTTTGTAACGATGATGAACGTCGATGATCTCTTCTAAAGCAGCGGCGACAAGCTGCTTGTTTTCCCATGTTTTAAAATGTTCCACAACGGTTTCTAGACAACCTTTTTTATACGCTATTTGCCCGATCACATGCACCAATGTGTTTCTTACCCTTGCAGTTTTGTCGTGTTGTAATTCCTGTAAAAGCGGTAAAATGTCCTCCGGATATTTCCGTCCCCGAAGTTCAATGCCGTGGCAAATTTCCCTGCGGATCTCTTTGTCTTGGTGGTGCAAATATTTTTTCGCCCAATGCAGAACGGGTCCTGGATTTACCTCGCCCATTTTTTTAACAGAGCCTATAACTGCATTTCGTGGTGAATGGTGTTTGTCAAATAAGGCTTTATCAAAAAACTGCTGAACAACTCCAAAATCAGTTTTACCAATTTCACCGGCGGAATTGATAACAGCCTGGCGTATTTTAAAATCGTTGTGGAGCAAAAGTATACCCAGTATTTTAATAATTTTTTTTTGTAAGATCTTATTCGTAAAATAGTTTCTGCCAACAGATAAATAAGCTGATCTTCTTATATAAGTATCGTTATCCCCAAAGTAAGCAATTATTTTTTTTAGTCGCCAGGTTTGTAGCCCGGTAAGGATATCACTGTTGATAGTTGCTACAACATTAGCCCTTTCAGGCTTGGATAATTTATAAAATGACCTCATTTAAACTGCAGCTTTTTTTACGCTCTTTTTAAACGCATTTCATCATCCTTCTAACTTTATGATGAAATCCCCGGGAGTTCAAACAAAAATAATACTTTACAAATTTTTATTATTAAACCGTTTCTCTTAATACATGCTCAATCCGTTCTTTCAATTCTTCATAAGCAGTATACCCCCTTGATAATAAATGAAATTTAGTTTCGCTTACCTGCATCAGTACTGCGGGAAAGCCCGTAACCTGCAATTGTTTACATAGGGCAAACTCGTAATAGGCCACTTCCTTATATTCTTCACTTTTTAATTTGGCATAAAATGTTTCAGGTTGAATAGAATATTTTTCCAGCAAATGCAGGTAGGCTTCATCATCGCATAGGTCCCTGCCTTCGAAATGCAGCGCATATTGAAGGTCGGCGGCAAATTCTATTTGCCTTTCGGGATAGAACTCTTTGAAAATACACAGCGCGATGGCCGGTTTTTCTGAAGAAGGGTACCAATCGCTCAGGTCAGGGTTGTTGATATGCCATAGGTAATCGGCTCCAAATCTAATACCCGTACGTTCTTCCACAACTTTATATGCCTGTTGAATATAGCCCGCAGTCACGCTGATGTGCTTTGCTTCTTCTGTAATAATCATTCCGCCACTCAATACTTCAAATTCAAACTGTTCCCTGTATTCTTCAAAAACTTTTTTTATTACCGGGCTAAATGCATAACACCAGCCACAGTATGCATCATAACAATAAATCAAAATTGGTTTATCCATGCTGCAAAGTTGGTACAATTTTCCATTCGTTTTTTTTATTAAACGACATTATACAGCGTAGATCAAATTTATTTTCTGATGCTGATTTTGATTTTCTTTTAAAAATAATGCATTACCCGTTTTCTTTTACCGTTCACTAACCAAAACAGACCGTTTACTAAGTACGGCTCAAAAGGAGTTGTAAAAGTAAAATTCATAATATACCTTCGTCTCGGTTTTTCATAGGATATTGGATTTTAAAACGGGACTAGATTTCTATCTTGGTCCTTTTTTTATGCCCGGGATGATCGCTCTGTTCTACCCGGCCCACCGCGGCCCCACTATCTCCTAGCTGGCCAGCCGACGGGAAAAACAGGAGGTAGGCTGAGAGATTTTCGTTTTTAGCGAATGTTGGCACTTTATACCGGCGTACATCAACTCCGTGTCGATAAAAGCTCAATAAGGGTATACCGTACACAAGAGCCCCGCCGCGGCGGGGACAATGTTGAGTAAAGAAATTTAACTGGTACCCAAATACTGATCTATTGGGGAAACAACGTTTTATCGATATTGGGGATTATTCTAAGTGCGTTTTTATAATACACTTTTCTTAAAATATCATCTGATAACCCCATCCCGTACATTCGCCAGAAAGCATGGTATTTCTTGTGATATGGAAAATATTCATCTGAGGATTCGAGTACCCGGAAATAAGTTTTATATTCTTCCGGAACCCAGCTGTCTTTCCCAAAAAGTATCCTGTCCTGGTATTTTGTAAAAAACTGTCTTGCCATAATGGGTTGCCTGCCCAGCTCCGCGATAACCGCTCCAAATTCCACGACCACATTTGGCAATTGATCCAATAGATTTCCCAGTTGGGCCAAATCGTTGGCGTACCAACCAAAATGTGCAGCGATAAAAGTTGTGTTGGGATGTTTCCTGAAAATATGGTGCTGCTCGTCAATCAGCTTTTCCCATGGAACAGGATCATTGGCACCGCGTCTGCGCCCGGGATGCGTAACAATCTCCAGCCATCTTTCATTGTGCTCATCTACCGGATCCCAAAAAGGTTTGGGGTCGGCGGTATGTATCAGCACAGGGATTTTCAATTCCCCGCATTTTTCCCAGATCTGATCCAGCCTTCTGTCATCTACTGCCACGCGTTTGCCTTCATTATCTTTTACTGAAAATCCAAGTGTCTTAAATATCTTTAACCCGTTGGCCCCGTTTTTTACGTCTGCTTCCAATTGTTGAACGGCTTTTTCAGTCCAACCTTTTTCCCCGATCCCTTTAAATTCAATATTGGCGAATATAATAAACCGGTTGGGGTAATTTTCTTTCACATGCCTGGCACCACGCTGAAGGTAATCGCCAGTTCCGCCGCTCAGGTTTACCATTACCTTCATGTTCAGGCTGTCCATATCACGCGTCAGCAGCGAAAGGTCCTGGGTGGGCATATCCCACTGGTGATTGTGCACATCAATAAACGGAAATTTGGAATGCCTCACAATATGCCCTGGCACAACCAGCGTTGAAACCGGGTCGTATTTTTCAAAATCCATTTTTTTTGTAGCTTGTTCATCCTGCGAAAAAGCCGAGCCGTAGATAAAACAGCCGGTAAGAATTGATACAATAAATTTCATGTGGTTAAATGATTTTTGATACGCGCAAAATAGTGTTCATTTGATTGCAGGAAATTTTAATATGGATGAATGGTATTTTTGCCGGTAATCATCTCCAGGTAATGCAAATAATAAATTATCATGTGCCCGGAATCACTTACTCCCAGAATATTTTATTTTACCTGGTTTAAAATCCATTTCATTATTTCTTCTAAAGCTATTGGTGAAAAGGTCTGCTCAATTTTTGCATATTCAGCCGGCGAGCCTGTTTCACATTCCTGGAATAAGTGGTTTAAGTTGGGCAATTCTTTTATTGTAACTTTTTTATTTCCGCCTTTCTCCAATGCTTTTTTAATTGCTTCTAAATTTACGGTAGCTGGTACCTGTAAATCTTTTGCGCCGTTTAAAGCCAATACGGGGCATTTTACCTTTTCTAAAGCAGGTGCAGGATCATATTTTATAAAATATTGCATCCATGGACTTGTCAACTGGTCTACCTGAAGTTTTACAAAATCGTCTTCGCTTATCCCTGGTGGTTTTTGAAACGCCGAATTATCTTTTATTGCTGGTCTGATATAATTTGTTAAGTCCGTTGTTAAGTTTTCTGAACTGGTTGATTTTGAAACAATATCATAAGCTCCCTTGCTAAGGGTTAGTGTTTTTTGTAAATCCGCTTCATTTACGCCTGAAACTTTTCCAATTAATTCCTGTTGTAATTGCAGTAACCTGCCGCCGGGAATTCCTGTGCCTGCCAGTAAAACAATAAAACTGATGTCGCCGGATCTTTGTGCAATCATCGGTGCAATCATTCCTCCTTCACTGTGGCCGATCAATCCAATTTTCTTTTTGTTTATTTCTTTTCTTTTTTGTAAATAGTTTACTGCCGCTTCAACATCGGTTGCGAAATCAGCCGTAGTAGCTTTTTTAAAATCTCCTTCCGATCCGGCAGTACCCCTGTCATCAAATCTTAAAACAGCGATCCCGTTTTTGGTTAAATGATCGGATAAAATAAGAAAGGGTTTATGTCCTAACAATTCTTCATCCCTGTTTTGTGCGCCACTTCCGGTTATTAAAATGACAGCAGGAAAATTACCCTCTTTTTTGGGTAAGGTTAAGGTACCCGCCAACAGGATATTATCTTTCTCGTTTTCAAATTTTATTTCTTCTGAATAATAAGGGTAGGGTTGTTTTGGTTCCTGGTACCTGGCTGTTTTTTGTTTTTCAATTTTTTCCTTTGATAAATTCATTGGAAATGATTGCCCGGCCTGTTTGAAGTTTCCAACGATCAAGTTTTCTTTGAAAATTCCTTCATATTCAATATGTGCACTTGAAACGGCCAATTTCAGAACAGCGTCTTCAAAAGATACAGAAGTCACGGGAATGCCCTTTGCTCCCTGGTCAGGACTGTCCATTGTTGCACTATAGCCGCTATCGGTTTTACTAATATTGAAAACCAGCCTCAATTGTACTCCCTGGAATTTTAGCATACCATTCCATTCGCCTGTAACGTCCTGGGAAAATATATTTAAAGTTGTTAATACGGTAATTAAAATTATGAGGGGTATTTTCATTTGTTTATATTTTTTAGCTGGCTGTTTTCAAATTCCTAAAACCGCCAACTACCAGTGAGTCATCCTTTGTGCTACCATTAGGATACAAGTTTTGTATCCAAGCTTTTAAGTATTTTACAGATATCGTAAAATCATCTAAGCCCTGAAAGGGCGAAATATCATAGCACATGGCAAAGCCTTGTGT
>JBDTVX010000270.1:0-8278 GCA_040007015.1 Ferruginibacter sp.
GGACGTTCCTATTAATAATTGTTTTTTGAGTGTAACCTGAAGTGCAAGTACCGAGAGGCCATCACCCACTCCGCTTCTTTGAGAAAGCAGGTTAATATGCTGAAATAGTTTGGTATCCGGCGAAAACAAACTTACACCTTTGCCTTCTGTTCCAACAAAAACTTTGCCTTTTTCGGCTTCAGCAAATGACGTAACAATAGAGGCATTTAAACCATTTTCATCAAAAACATTACTTTTAACATAATTGAACAGGTTCAGGTTTTTGTCATATTTATCAACGCCTCCCCGAATTGTACCAATCCAGTAGATACCTTGTTTGTCAATGTAAATGCACCGGACAGCTTTGGCACTTAAACTGTGGATATTCCTGGGGTCAAGGCCAAGTTTTGTAATCTCACCTGTTTTCGTATTCATTATATTCAAACCATCAGTAGTCCCTATCCATAAATTATCTCCGTCAACAACTACCGCGTTAATGTCGCTCGTGCTGAGGGTTGTGGGAGCTTTATCATTATGCCTGAAATTCTTAATGCTATTTGTATTCGGACTTATCGCCGATAACCCTTCTTTGGTTCCTATCCAGATCGTACCCTTCTTATCTTCCGTAATAGCATTGACAATATTACCGCTCAAACTTGAACTGTCTGCCTTGCGGTGGCTAAATAGTGTGAAGGATTTTGTGCTGGAATTGTATTGATAAAGCCCCTGAGTTGTGCCGAACCACATCTGTTTGCGACTATCTTCAAAAAAGCACATACCATGACTGGCAGGTGAAGTGGAAGCATCTTTTCTAATAAATGGTACAGGTGTCACAATTTTGGTTTGTGGATCAAGTATATCAATCCCATCAAAATGGGCGATCCAGATGTTGCCGTTAAAATCACTGCTAACCGCCCTGATTACATTATTTCTTATAGTATTGGGTGCCCCCACTGAAGGGTAATGACTAAAGTGATCTTTTTTTCTATCGTACAAACTCAACGAGCCACCGCTCGTTCCAATCCATAAATTACCCTTTTTATCCTCATGTATGGATAAAATTTCATTTGCAAGAAGGCTGGTGGAATCTCCTGGTTTATGACGGTACACAGTGAACCGCGCCCCGTCAAATTTATCTAACCCATCTTCTGTCGCAAACCAAACCAGGCCATAACTATCCTTTAAAATGGCATTGACAGTATTGGAGGAGAGGCCATCTTCAGTAGTGAGCGACGTAAAATTGATTTGTTTTTGCTGACCGGCTGCAGTTAGGACTGTTATTAATATGCAGGAGACAACTAAAATAATTCTTTTGATATTCATACATCTAAAAAGCTGTCTTTAATATTCAAAGATACTGAATTCTGGATTTTAGTCTTTGACCAGAAGTGATTGTAAGTTCAGGAAATTAAAACTTTTTAATTTCTGAAAAAGAGAGGGCGGCAATAAGGGAAATAAATGTAATGAAACAGCTAATAGCATTGTGTGCATACAAATATCGTAGTAAATATTTGATAATCAACAACTAAGCAATATTGCCTTCTCATCACTGAATTTAGCATTTTTTAGCTGCTAAACATTTGTTCCATAAGTTTCAACAAATAAGCCATCGACTTTTTGCCGGCATAATTACTTTTGTTGTGGCAGAAAGAATATCATTTTTCCTTTTACGCTCTGACGACTAAACGAAAATTTAACGACATGCAGCTATCTCTTCCTTAAACGGTAAACATCTAATCAATTTGGGCAATTTTTTTTCCGAATTCCTCTGTGCCGTGATGACGGATCAATTTCAGTTAGTTGAACAAATGCACTGCTATTCGCAAACGCACTTTTATCTTCCAAAACAAATTAAATGCTAAAAGAATTATGACGATTCAGCTAAAACAAAATTTCTCCCAGAATACCTTTGCTACCGATTTTTGGTTGAGAATTACAAGGCCAGTTACTTTATTATTTGCATTATTCCACTTTTTTAGCGCGCCTGTTTTTGCACAGGGTCAGACACTTATTACCGGGCGTATTACCAACGAAAAAAATCAGCCCGTTGCCGGAGCATCTGTTGTTGTAAAAGGAACAGCAACAGGCATAAGCACCGATAATAATGGAGAATTCCGCATTAATGCTCCCTCAAGAGGATTTTTGTTAATTTCTTCAATAGGATATCCTGATAAAGAAGTAGATATTAGAGGCAAAACAGTGATTAATGTAACCCTGACCAACAGCACGACTGAACTGGAACAGGTGGTTGTTGTGGGATATGGCACCCAGCGCAAAGAGGCTGTAACCGGTTCTGTTGCTTCAATCGCCGGGGATAAATTACGGGAGGTACCCGCGCCTAACCTTACGCAGGCATTGCAGGCCAGGATACCAGGCGTGGAAATCTCACAAACATCCACCAAACCAGGTGCAACCATGCAAATACTTATCCGTGGCCAGCGTTCGCTGACTGCCAGCAATGATCCGCTGATCGTTTTGGATGGGATCCCTTTTGCAGGATCAATTGCAGATATCAATCCAAATGATATCAAGAGTTTGGATATTCTGAAAGATGCCTCAGCTACGGCGGTTTACGGTTCCCGGGGTGCGAATGGTGTTATATTACTAACCACTAACCGGGGACAAAAAGGCGGCAAAGCAAGAATAAACCTTAATTCCTACTATGGTCTGCAAAAACTCTTTGCTCCTTACCCGATGATGGACGGGCCTGAATTTGTTGCCTTTCGGAAGGCAGCAGGGCTCTATACAAACGGTGCTGACGAAGCAGATGATGTAAATACCAACTGGCAAAAGCTGTATTACAACAAAAGCGCGGCAGTAACCAGTAATGATCTCACGGTTTCGGGAGGCTCTGAGACAGGCAGTTACAATTTTGGAGGAGGGTATTACCTGAATGAAAGTTTGATACCTACCCAGAAATATAAACGTTACTCCATGCGTGGTTCGGTAGACCAGCAGGTGGGAAAATATTTCCGCATCGGCTTTACCTCGAATAATAATTATAATATCAGTGAAGGAAATCAGTTGGGACTTGGTGGCTTAAGTAATTCTCCTATTGCCAATCCTTATAATGCTGATGGCAGTTTAAAAAGAACGGTAAAAATGCCTTTGAATGAATCCTTTGTGTTAACCAATGGTTTGGTAAAAGACCTGCATAACCAATGGTTAAATGAAACCAGGGGATTTGCTACCTATAATTCTATTTATGGTGAAGTGAAAATTCCAAGGGTAGAGGGGCTGAAGTACAGAGCCAATGTCGGGATCGATTTTATCCAGAATAATAACGGCAATTATACAGGTGTGGGTGTAAACAGCACAACGGCAGGCACTCCTTCTACAGCCGGCGTTAGTAATTCCCAGACTTATCACTGGACAATAGAAAATTTGCTGAGCTATGACCGCACTTTTGCCACAAAACATACGATAAATGTGGTAGCGCTTTATTCTACTGAACAAAGCAGATATAACAGTTCATCCATGTCAGCAAAAGACATTCCTGCTGATGCATTCCAGTTTTATAATCTTGGCCAGGCTACCGGCGAAATTTCAATTGGTAATGGCAACTATACCCAGAATGGTTTAATGTCATACATGGGGCGCATCATGTATTCTTATGATAACCGTTATTTCCTGACGGCCACCGTGCGATCTGACGCTTCCTCCCGCCTGGCTCCTGGTCATAAATGGCATACCTATCCAGCCGTATCGGCAGGCTGGAATATAACCAATGAATCATTCATGAAAGGAGTTACGGTCATAGATAAATTGAAACTTCGGGTCGGTTACGGACAAACGTCCAACCAGTCAGTTAATTCTTATCAGACCCTTGGGCTTTTAAACACCAGGCCCTATAATTTTGGCCCAACAAACTATGCGACCGGATATTATGTATCCCAGCTTCCAAACCCGGGTTTGGGATGGGAGTACTCTGAAACATGGAATTACGGTATTGACTTTACCCTGCTGAAAAACCGGTTATCCGGTACCATTGAATATTACCAGACTAACACAAAAGACCTGCTGTTAAGTGTTGGCCTTCCGCCTACATCGGGAGTGGGCAGTTATACTGCAAATGTTGGACAAACCCAGAATAAGGGATTCGAGCTTAGCCTGAACGGTATCATACTTGATAATCCCAACGGTTTTTCATGGGATGCAGGCGTAAACTTTTATACCAATAAAAACAAACTGGTAGCACTTGCCTCAGGACAAACGAGGGATGAAGGTAATTTATGGTTTGTTGGACATAATATTAATTCGCTCTATGATTTTGAAAGAATAGGTCTTTGGCAAACAGGAGATCTCAATTTAAATAACTTCGAACCAGGGGGGAATGTCGGAATGATCAAAGTTAAATATACGGGGGATTTCAACCAGGATGGTTCACCCGTAAGAGCAATCGGTGCGGCAGACCGCCAGATTATAGACATTGATCCAAAATTCCAGGGAGGCTTTAATACGCGGGTTGCTTACAAAGGATTTGACCTAAGCCTGGTAGGCGCTTTTAAAAGCGGCGGCATCCTACTTAGTACTTTGTATGGCTCGGGCGGTTACCTGAATCTATTGAGTGGCAGACAAGGAAATGTAAAAGTTGATTATTGGACACCGACAAATACAGATGCAAAATATCCAAAACCAGGTGGTATTACAAGTAGTGATAATGCTAAATACGCAAGCACACTGGGTTACTTTGACGCTTCTTATCTTAAAGTACGTACCATTTCACTCGGATACGACCTTAACCGGACCTTGATTAAAAGTAATTCCTTCAAGGTAAGAATTTACTTTACTGCACAAAACCCATTCGTACTGTTTTCTCCTTATCATAAAGAATCAGGAATGGACCCAGAAACCAATTCTTATGGTAACGAGAATGCAGCAGTTGCATTATCAACTGCGCAGAAACGTATTTTGACAATTGGCACCAATACACCTTCCACACGTAATTATATTGTAGGGCTTAATTTATCATTTTAAATAAAACTATATGAAAAATATAAAAATTAAACCTTTAATAATAACAGCATTGATGGTACTGTGCTTTTCAGGATGTAAAAAGATCCTGGATGAAGAACCCCGCAGCCTTTTCACCCCCGATTATTTTAAAACTGAAAAAGGGGTTAACGGCGGCCTCACAGCTATGTATGGCCACCTTCGTAATATCTATGGACAGGCCTATTATTATAACTCCGGGATTACAGGTACTGATGAAGCCACCTGGGGCCAGAGTGCAGATGGCAATTTTAAGGACATGGATTGTTCTGGTGTTGGCGCCATTCTTTCTACCAGCTATCCTTCCAGTATTCTATGGGGCGAAGCTTTTCCCAACATTAATACTGCAAGCGGCGTTATTGAAAACGCCACTGCGGCAGGCATTTCGGCCTCATTAATTGCCGAAGCAAAATTCTTTCGCGCTTTCGACTATTTTTTATTGGTACAAACCTTTGGTGGTGTGCCGCTGGATTTAGGAGCGGGAGAGCTTAAATTCAATACAAGCCCTGTGAGGACATCCGTTCGTAATACTGTGCCGGTTGTTTATACCAAAGCCATATTCCCGGATCTTTTAAGCGCTATGACTGATTTGCCTGCAACCGGGCGTGTAACCGGAGGATTAACGAAAACTGCAGCACGGTTGATTTTGGCGAAGGCTTATCTTACCTATGCATGGTGGCTTCAGAACCCAAATAATATTCCAACCTATCCGGCCAGTGATAGAACTGACCCGGATGGACATGATCCGCAGTGGTACTTTCAGCATGCATATGATATGGCAACTGCTGCAATTGCCGATCCGGGCCCTTTTGGTTTACAGAAAACATACTACGATGTTAATTGGGGGCCAAACGATCGCAATAACGAAATAGTTTTATATGCTGATCACACCGAAACAAGCGAAAAATATAATGGATCAAGCCTTACCTATGGCAGTGGCGGTGCCCCGGATAACTTTGCCGGTTGGATGCTGACATGGAATTATCCAAACATGAAAAGTTCCGGAGTGAACTCCGTTCAGCGAGCGGCTGAGCAGCATCTTGGACGTCCCTGGGTGCGTATGGCCCCACCTATAGAAGTGTTCAAGAATACTTTTGCCGACAAAACCAACGATTCAAGGTATGATGGCACCTTTACAACGGTGTATCGTGGCAACTGGAATTTAGCAGGTATCACCACACCTTCACTAATTAATGCAAACGGAATGTCGATCGTACCAGGAGATGCAGTATTGACTTTCCTCAATGATGAAAATCCTGCCGTAGTATATACTGCCGCAAATGCTAACATTGGGGCGGGCACGCTTCCGGGAAGAGCAGATTTTGTGATAAATCCGGGTGGTATAAGCAGGATCGCGTTTCCAGGTCTTTGGAAACTTGGGCCATACCGTACTGATAACGGTACCGGTTTAGGACAGCCCAATGCAGGAAGTACCCGGCCTTTTCCAATTGACAAATTCTCAGAACTATACTTTATAGCTGCAGAAGCTGCTGTAAAAGGAGCAGCCACTACAGCGGGGAACACCGCCAGGGATTTGATTAATGTTATTCGCACACGGGCGGGAAAATGGCGCTGGGATAATAATGGAAATGTTGCCAAAATACAGGATAACAGCGCGGTTATGGTAGCTGCCACTCCTGCTGTGATTGATATTAATTATGTACTCGCCGAACGGTCACGCGAATTTTACGCAGAAGGATACCGCTGGTTTGATTTGGTACGCACACAAAAATGGGCTGAACTTTCAGCAACTTATTCCATTTGCGGAACCAGTTTTGGAGATCACACACCGGTAACATACACTCGTACTATACCTGCTAATTTGTATTTGCGTCCTATTCCGCAAGGCCAGCTTGATGGAATGGAAATGCCCGACAACGATAAAGCCGCCTATCAAAACCCCGGGTATTAATAATGGTCAGTATATTATTAAAAGATTGGTTTGCCACCGGGTTGCCAATCTTTTAATACACCTGTTCAGGTTAAAAAATAACCCGGTGTTACAGAATCCATGGATTAGGAAAATCTTTTTTTTACATAGCAATAATCAGTCGTTTTGAGCACCAAACAGGAAGATTAATTTCTCCCTGTTTTTTTTAAAAACATGTCAAATGATAGCCTATTAAAAAGATAAGATTTTTAAAATAATTAAAAGTTGGTATCAGTGCAATCAAACAGGTATAAAAAAAATTACTGGTGGCTTTTATTTTCTTAGCCGCATTTGGGTATTCTCAGGATAAGCTTGTACCTAAATTGTAGTATGATAAACCGTCGGGAATAACATGGGGAACGCATTGCCTGTTGGTAACGGAAGATTGGATACGATAGGATTCGGTTGTGTGAAAAAAGGAAATCATCAAACGGGATGAATATACCTTATGGCGTGCCAGTACTAACCGAAATGATAATTCAATATCGTTAGATTCTCTGGTAAAAATTCGTCAACTGATTTTTGAAGGAAAGCAAAAAGAAGCCGAAGATGTCGCCAATATAAGTATTATCAAAGCCTTTTTTTCAGGTTGAAAAAATTGCGGGGCCGGTAATTGTCAGCAATACAATTGTAAACTGCCCTTACTTAATATACTTTTGTGTATGACTTAATGACCCAACCCGGGCAAACCTACACTTTGATTGTAAAATAAACAGGAACAAACATCTAAAATTTGAAAAATGAAAATGAAATTATTAACGATTGGCTTGGCCCTCCTGATCATCAGTGGGAATGGCAAAGCGCAAACCCGGCAAATTGTAACGGAGGATTTTAAGCCTTCTTCTTTAAATCAACCCGGTCAGGAATATCCGCAGGTAAATTCACAGGGCTATGCAAGGTTTAAAATCATTGCTCCTGCTGCGGATAGTGTAAGGGTAAGCCTTGGTTTGGGTGGAAGGGGAGGAACTAAACTTGAAAGAGCCGCGGATAGTTCCTGGATGGGCACTACTGAAGGACCAATGGATGAAGGCTTTCATTATTATAATGTAAGAATTGATGGAGGGAAATTTAACGATCCCGGGGCAAAAAATTACTATGGTTCTATACGCTGGGAAAGTGGCATTGAAATACCAGCACATGACCAGGATTTTTATGCATTAAAAAATGTACCTCATGGAAATGTGCAGCAGATACTTTTTCCATCACCCAGTACAAATACTTCCCGCCGTGCCTTTGTGTACACACCACCCGGGTATAATAAAGACAGTAAAACAAAATATCCGGTACTTTATCTGCAGCATGGATGGGGCGAAGATGAAACAGCATGGAGCAACCAGGGACATGCTAATCTTATTATGGACAATATGATTGCCGAAG
>JBDTVX010000271.1:0-8212 GCA_040007015.1 Ferruginibacter sp.
CATACTGAATGCTGGACAACAAAAAGTGATGAATTGAACGGTGGTATTGCTGGATTAAGCGGAAAATGATTGGATGTTAGGCGAACACAATCGACGCTTGCGCCGGGGAGCGTGCAGAAATATTCCGGGTAAAGTTCTCAAAACCCCGAAGGGGTTAAATATGAATAACTACAGGTGAAACCTGTGGATGAAAAAGAAATAAATTTAAACTCATAAAACTTCATCGATATGCAACACCGCACATTTATAAAAAACACCATTGGCGCAAGCGTCCGCTTGTGACATACATAAAAAAGAGCGAACAATGCTGAAACAAACCAATATGACCATACTGAATGCTGGACAACAAAAAGTGATGAATTGAACGGTGGTATTGCTGGATTAAGCGGAAAATGATTGGATGTTAGGCGAACACAATCGACGCTTGCGCCGGGGAGCGTGCAGAAATATTCCGGGTAAAGTTCTCAAAACCCCGAAGGGGTTAAATATGAATAACTACAGGTGAAACCTGTGGATGAAAAAGAAATAAATTTAAACTCATAAAACTTCATCGATATGCAACGCCGCACATTTATAAAAAACACCTCTTTGGGAGCAGCCGGTTTTTTGTATCAACCTTCATTTTTATTCAGGGAAGATCCTTTGCTTGGACAGAATAATAAACGCTATCGCCTCGATATCCATTGGAGCAAAGCAGATGTGTCCCGTAATCCTGTAAATGATTGCCACGAGATGGTGCAGGATAGCAAGGGAAGAATACTTTTATTGACCAATGAAGTAAAAAACAATGTGCTTATTTATGATAAGAGCGGAAAATTATTAACTACCTGGGGAAATGAATATCCCGGCGCACACGGGTTAACGTTATTCAACGAAAATGGCGCGGAAGTTTTATTTATCTGTGATAATAAACGACACCAGGTCATCAAAACCACTATTGATGGAAGGGTGTTGATGGTGCTGGATTACCCTAAAGAAACCGGGCAATATACAAAGGCGGAAGAATATATTCCCACCGAAACTGCGATTATGCCCAACGGTGATATCTATGTGGCCGATGGCTACGGCAAAGATTTTATTATTCACTATGATTCTTCGGGACGCTATATTAATTATTTTGGCGGCCGCGGAAATGAGGAAAAACATTTGCTGAATGCGCATGGCATCTGTGTTGATCACCGCGATCTAAAGCAGCCATGCCTGATCGTTACATCGCGCCAGCAGAATGCTTTCAAACGGTATAAATTTACCGGTGAGTATATCAATACGATTTCTTTGCCCGGCGCCTGGGTTTGCCGTCCCGTAATAAAAGGGGATTATTTGTATGCGGCGGTTTTGCAAACCAATTCCCTGCAGGGAAAGGAATCCGGCTTTGTAACGATATTGGATAAAAATTTTAAGGTGGTTTCCAACCTCGGTGGTTCCGAACCTCAATACGCAGATAACAAGTTGGTAGAATTACACCAAACTGAAAAATACTTTCAGTATCCTCACGATGTATGTGTGGATGATGAAGAGAATTTGTATATCGCTCAATGGAATTCTGGTAAAGTATATCCGTATAAATTATCACCCGTTGTTTAAATGGGCAAACTATCATTTCTTCGCCGGCAATTGTGCCCGGTGTTCTCATCGCCCTGGTTATGAAAGAGAAACCACAATTTGACAGGTATCCTGGCGGGGCATCAAAAAAATAATCGTCCGCAAAATAAAAATTATGTTGAGTGGGATCAAATCTTTGCCGGAAGGGCGTCCCGGTAAAGGAAAGGGATGGAATCATTGATGAAACAAAAATGGTACTAAAATATGCAGCGATGGAAAACGATTTTATATAATACCAGTTTTGCACTGAATTGCCTGCTGGTGTTCCTGTTGATTTTTGAAAAAGGATTATCGTTGCCTCCATGGGTACAAACGGTGGGTCGCATGCATCCGCTGCTGTTACATTTTCCCATCGTGCTGGTGGTATTATGTATTTTTTGGGAATTATTTTCAGGGATAAAAAAATCCCTTACACCCGAAAAATCGGCGATCGGTGACTGGTTGCTTCTATTGTCATCCTTTACAGCAGTTTCCAGTGCTTTGATGGGTTTGTTTCTTTCCAAAGAAGGAGGCTACACCCAGGATGTGGTGGAATGGCATAAATGGGGCGGAGTTTTTATATCTTTATTATCGCTTGCATGGTACGTTTTCAGGCATTCAATACGGCGGATGAAAATTGTATTGGCGGTTACGGCGCTTTCTGGTTTGGTCATTGTTATTATTACCGGCCACCTTGGAGCCGGTATCACTCATGGCGATAATTTTCTTTTTGCACCCGTTACAAAAGATGAACAAACGCCCAATGTTTTATTTGAAGATGCACTGGTATATGCCAACATGGTCAGGCCTGTTTTAAAATCGAAATGCGGTAGTTGTCATAATGAAAAAAAAGCCAAAGGGGAACTGGTCATGGAGCCTGCCGCCTTATTATTGAAGGGTGGCAAAAACGGTGTTTTATGGGATTCAACGCAAACGGATTTTGGATTAATGCTGCGCAGGATGCATTTGCCGCCTGACAACCGGAAGCATATGCCCCCCACGGGAAAGCCGCAACTGACAGAGGAAGAAGAAAGTATTATTTATTACTGGATACGTGGAGGAGCAAGTTTTAAAGCCAAAGTTAGCGAACTACCTGAAACGGATACACTACGCATACTGGCAACGACCCTTTTTAATACGATCGAAACAGATGATTATACTTTCAAGCCGGCGGATGACAGTAAAATAAAGGCATTGCATAATAATTACCGCCTGGTTGCGCCACTGGCCCTGGGCTCACCCGCGTTAGGCGTTGAGTTTTTTGGTGCAACTCAATTTAAGACGGAACAATTAAAAGAATTAATTCCCGTAAAGGAACAGGTGGTGTCGCTCAATTTAAATAAGATGCCGGTGAGTGATGACGACCTTAAAACAATCGCCCAGTTTTTTAATCTGCGCAGGCTCAATTTATCTTTTACAAATATCAAGGGTATGGGCCTGGCTGCTATAAGCCAGTTGAAAGAATTAAAGCAGCTATCCTTATCCGGCACAGGGGTTCATACTACAGACCTGGGGGTATTGGCAACTTTACCAAAGCTAACGCAATTGTATATCTGGAGCACACCGGCGCAATCACAAAACCTGGCGGCTATACAAAAGCAATTAAAAAATATAAAGATTGAAACAGGCTTTACCGGGGATACCATCATTATAAAATTAAACCCACCATTGGTAGAAAATGAGGAACAGGTATTGGTACAGCCAACCTACCTCAAACTGAAGCATTATGTGAGAGGGGTGGTTATTCATTACACAACGGATGGGACAGAACCGGATAGTGTACAATCACCGGTTTATAAAGGCGATTTGATCATGGATAAAAATATGACAGTAAAGGCAAAAGCATTTAAGCCGGGATGGATCAGCAGCAATGTGATAGAAAAGACTTTTTATAAAGCAGGATATAAAATTGATTCGATCCGGTTATTGCAACCTCCGGACTCCCTGTACAGATCGGTTAAAACATCTGTTCTTGCAGACGCGCAAAAGGGGGATTTCAACTATCGCAGTGGCAAGTGGCTGGGTTTTAGAACACCTTTGCAGGCTGTTATTTATTTTGATACGCTACGAACCATTGCTTCAGTTACAGTTAGTAGCCTGGTTGATATAGGAGGGTATATCATGCCTCCCCGGCAGGTAGAGGTTTGGGCCGGCAATGATCCGGGCCATCTTCGGTTATTAAAAAAGATCATTCCCGAACAACCCGTTAAGGCTGGGCCTGGCTATATGAAAGGATATGAACTGAACTTTCCGCCAGTAAAAGAAAAATATATGAAAGTGGTGGTTATCCCGGTTAGTAAATTACCTCTTTGGCATAACGGAAAAGGGGACAGGGGCTGGATTTTTGTAGATGAGATTTTTTTGAACCCGTAGGTGCCGGTCTTGCCCCTACAACCCCCATCCAACAAAAAGCCGTTATTGTATTTCAACTATTAAGACGTGAAACATAAACCTACCTTTTGTATTTTTACCCAAATAATTATACATGGATGTGAAAATGGAGCCTTCCTGGAAAGAGGTTCTAAAAAATGAGTTTACAAAACCTTATTTTTTAGAGATCGTTACTTCCTTAAAAACAGAGAAGTCGGCGGGAAAAATAATTTACCCTCCAGGCCCGCTTATATTCAATGCTTTTAATCAAACCCCTTTTGACAAGGTGCGGGTGGTAATTTTAGGGCAGGATCCTTATCATAACCCCGGGCAGGCGCATGGCCTCAGCTTTTCTGTTCCTGCCGGAACCAGGCCGCCTCCTTCACTCGTAAATATATATAAAGAGATTCAAACAGATACCGGCATTGATATGCCGGCAAATTATGGTAATCTCACGCGATGGGCGGAACAAGGCGTACTGTTATTAAATGCGATACTTACAGTAAGGGCCAACGAACCCGCAAGCCATGCTAAAATAGGTTGGATGAATTTTACAGATGTTGTTATCACAAAAATATCGGATCTCAAAGAAGGGGTTATATTTTTATTATGGGGTAGGTTTGCACAGGAGAAGCAGGTGCTGATTGACGAAACAAAACACTTTTTGCTGAAAGCTGCTCACCCCTCTCCCTTTAGTGTAGACAAATTTTACGGTTGCAAACATTTTTCAAAAACCAATGAGCTATTGAACCGGCAGGGATTGCCTCCGGTCGACTGGAAACTTTTAACACCTTAAACCGGCAACAGTATATGGCTATACCCGAAACAACCGTAAATGAAAAAAGCAAAGAACAACCAGGCACGGGTTTTTGGATGAATGCGTTTGGGCGGATATGGGCTGTATGGGGATTAATAATTTTTGTAATTACATTCCTCATCATTTTTATTCCATCAATGATCGCATATCTTATTCCGGGTAACAAAGGCCAGGAGTATTTTATTTGGGTATCAAGGTGCTGGATGCATGTGTGGCTGGTGTTGATTGGTTGCCCGTTATCAGTTAAGGGAAGGGGAAATTTCAGGAAAGGACAGGCGTACGTAATTGTTTATAATCACAACGCTTTATTAGATGTACCCTTATCGGCACCCTTTGTACCCGGGGCCAATAAAACCATTGCAAAAGCCTCTTTTGCCAGGGTACCCATCTTTGGATTATTTTATAAAAGAGGATCAGTGCTGGTAGACAGAAATGATAATCGTAGCCGGCTGAAAAGTTTTGAAGACATGAAAAAAGTGCTTCGCGATAATATGCACATGTGTATTTATCCGGAGGGTACCCGTAACCGTACCCGGGAGCCATTAAAGCCTTTTTATGATGGCGCGTTCAAGCTTGCGGTAGATACAAAAAAAGATGTGATCCCTTGTGTTATTTTCGGTACCAGGGAAGCAATGCCGATCGATAAGGGAGTGTATTTAATTCCTACCCGGCTAAGGATGCATTTTCTGCCGCCTGTATCATCGGCAGGTGTAAAATCCACTGAATTAAAAAATAAGGTTTTTGAAATAATGAAAGAATATTATGTAAGCGGTGGAAAGAGATAATAGCTGCATAAAATATCCATGCAGCCACCTTCTGGTTACCAGATCCTTATTCTTTTATCCGCCGGAATATACATTTTATCCCCCGGTTTAACATTGAAAGCCTTATAAAATTCTTCCAGGTGGACTACGGTGCCATTTGTTCTAAACTCACCCGGTGAATGAGGGTTGGTCAATACTAATTGCGCTGTCGTTTCGGGCAATGTATTTTCTCTCCATATTTGTGCCCAGGCTAAAAAGAATCGCTGGTCGGGGGTAAAACCGCCTATCTTTTTATCCGATTTTCCCTGGGCGGTTTTTTTAAACGCGGTATAAGCTATTGCAAGTCCGCCCATGTCTGCGATATTTTCTCCTAATGTTAATTTTCCATTGAGGTGAAGGGTATCTAAAACAGTAAACCCATCGTATTCCTCCACTACTTTGTCGGCCTTCATTTTAAAGTGTTGGGCATCAGTTTCTGTCCACCAGTCTCTCAGGTTTCCATCAGCATCATATTGTTTTCCTTCGTCATCGAAACCATGGGTCATTTCGTGGCCGATCGCAGCTACGATCCCCCCATAATTCACAGCATCGTCGGCATCTGCGGCAAAGAAAGGGAATTGCAATATCCCTGCAGGGAACACTATTTCATTTTTAACCGGGTTATAATAAGCGTTGATGGTTGGAGGGGTCATGTCCCACTCGGTTTTATCCACTGGTTTGCCAAGTTTATTGATGTTATCCTTATAGTTCCATTCTGCACAATTCCGGATATTGCCCAAAAAATTATTCCGGTTAATGACGATACCGGCGTATGTTTTCCATTTATCCGTGTAACCGATTTTCTTTGTAAATGCCAAAAGCTTTATGATTGCCTTCTCCCTGGTTTCGTTACTCATCCAGTCGGTTTTCCTGATCCTTTCCTCGAAAGATTTTTGAAGATTATCCACTAATTCAACCATCCTTTGTTTGGCTGCAGGTTTAAAGTATTTGGCAACATATAACTGCCCCAACAACTCGCCTAATGAATTATCGATTAACCTGCTCATGCGCTGCCAGCGAGGTACAATTTCCTTTTGCCCGGAAAGCACCTTGTTGAATTGAAAATTGCGTTGTACAAAATCGTTGCTGAGATAATTTGCTGCATTTTTGATTACGTACCATTGCAGGTAAGTTTTCCAGGTGGCAACAGGGGTTGCGGGTAACAGGCTGTCCACAAACCGTAAAAATTTCGGGTTGGTTACAATAATGCTGTCCTGGCCGGTAACCATCATTTTTTCCATCATGCTTTTCCAGTTTATATGCGGGGTGGATTTTGAAAAATCATCTGCAAAAAACTTATTATATAATTTTTGCGGGTCCCTTAATTCAACCCTGCTCATCTGGGCCCCGGCTATTTTTGTTTCGAACGCTAAAATATTTACTGCATTTTGTTTGGCGGCAGCACTATCAACTTTTGTGAGCTCAAACATATCCGTGATAAAGGATACATATTCATTCCTGATCTTTAAATTCCGGGCATTATTTTTAAGGTAATAATCCCTGTCGGGTAAAGTAATACCTCCCTGTCCAAACTGCGGAATATATTGGGTTACTTTTTTTGAATCCTGCCCTATTGAAAAGCCAAATAAAGGAGCCGCGATCCCTTTAGTGCGCAGGGTGGCAATTTCGCTGATAATTTCATCCGGTGTGGTAAGTCCGCCTATCCTTGCAAGTTCATCTTTAACAGGTGCATACCCTGATTTTTCAATAGCGGCACTATCCATTCCACTGGCATAAAAATCACCGGTCATTTGCATGAGGTGATTTTTGCCCGGATTCGCTGCGGCTTCTTCCAGCAGTAATTTTAATGATTTGGAGGCTTCTTCCCTTAACACATCAAAAGAGCCCCATCTTGTTTTAGAAGCAGGTACAGGATTGTTTTTTATCCAGTTGCCATTCGCGTAGAGGTAAAAATCATCGCCCGGTTTTACGGATTGATCCATGTTCAAAGGATCTATAAATTTGGTGTGAGATTTTGGTTGGGAATAAGCGAAAACCACTGTTAATAAACAGAAAACCGGCGTCAGGGACATTCTTTTCATCGTACTATTATTGTTTTTTCAAATATAAGATAAAGTATATAGTATGTAGTATTTAGTATCTGGACGGCAGGGCTGACGAACGAAAATCGATTACTTAAAAAGGGGCTTTTAAAACTTTTCGTGCGTCTGCCCTAATGTGGACGGGCCGTTTATAATGGTTTTAGGGATACTTCTTATTTTATGATGCTGCGCTATACCCTGGCATAATGTTCCATAGGAACTCTGGTTGGTAGAAATAGGAATGATTAATTTCTGTTTGCCTTCTATAGGAAAGGATGGTGCTGGCCGGATACATTCGTATTCATTCACAAACTGCACCAATCGTTCGTTATTTAACGGACGAATAGTACTGTTCATCATTCAACTTTTACTACCCGCCACATGTTTCTATGAAACTAAGGACTTTAACTCCGTTTTGGGTAAAAGTACAGCACCCGGAACAGGAATTAGTTAGTGTTCAGGATTTTAATAGAAAAGCATTTATTTTTTCTTACCTTTGCCGCCCGAAAAAGAAATTTCTTTTTTGCACATTTCCCACAAGGCCCAAAAAGTTCCCGTCTGTTCGGGACGCCAGCAGGGAGTAACTATAATAAGTTATT
>JBDTVX010000272.1:0-8200 GCA_040007015.1 Ferruginibacter sp.
CCATTGGCGGTATTGTTTGTTCCCGTGGTATTAAACCTAAGTGCCCTGTATCCGTTAGCAGTATTATAGCTTCCTGTGGTATTATCATTAAGTGCGAGTGATCCATTTGCGGTATTGCTATCGCCGGTGGTATTGTAATAAAGGGCACCAAATCCATTTGCGGTATTATCACTCCCTGTTGTATTGGAATAAAGTGCCTGGTAGCCGCTAGCGACATTTGCAATACCTGTAGTGTTGGAATAAAGGGCCTGGTATCCATGTGCACTATTATAGTCCCCGGTGTTGTTGGTCAATAAAGCATCAACTCCGGTAGCTGTATTGGAAGTGCCTGTTGTATTGGAAAAAAGCGCCCGGAATCCATTGGCTGTATTCTCGTTTCCGGTACTGTTTAAAGCAAGTGCCTGGGCTCCTGTTGCAGTATTTTTGTTTCCTGTAGTATTATCATAAAGGGCCCTGTCTCCATCGGCTGTGTTATCGCTGCCAGTAGTGTTGAAAAAAAGTGCCAGCGACCCGTTAGCAGTATTTGAACTGCCGGTTGTGTTGGAATTAAGCGCGTATGCTCCGTTTGCGCTATTGGAGGTTCCCGTTGTGTTGGTAAATAACGAATGCTCACCAATTGCTGTATTGTCCAGCCCGCCTGTGTTTGATTGTCCCGCACCTACACCCAAAAATACATTGCCGCTGGTTGGATGTATTTCTCCTGCCCAGGTATTGTTTACCCTAAATTGTAAGGGCTGGTTATTGGTGGTGCCAATAAAATTTGTGGAAGCAGTTGCGTTGCCGGTTAAGGTCCATCCACTGCCGCCTGCACCAAGCTGCGTCCATGCGGAACCGTTATGAAACCAAAAACCTGCAGTGGTTGTGTCATACACTATCAATCCCTTTGCGGGATTAACAATCGCGTTGCGTGAACTAGTGGATGTCCGGGGAAGAAGCATACCTTTTGTGTTGCTTTTTATATCAATTATCGCGCTGCTATGCGGCGCATTATTATTGATGCCTACGGATTGAGCAACTATTATTGTTGAAGCTAAAATGCAGGAAACTGTAAGGGGAAATATTTTTTTCATGATATTTTTTACAGTATTATTTATTTTTTTTCAGCAAATCCATTTCTATTTTCATTACCGCCATTTTTTTTTCCAGGTTTTCAATTATTGTTTGTTGCTCCTGCATGGCTTTTACCAGCGGCACTACAAATTGTTCATAGCTGATGGTGTAAAGCCCCCATTGATTTTTTGGAGTCGCGTATCCGCTAAAATCATAACCCGCAGCTTTAGCCGCCATCTCAACTTCCTGCGCTAAAAAGCCGGTATATTTTGTTTTTTCGTTATCGTATTTTCCTGGAAAATCAGGCGAATTTTTATTGCCTGTTAATGCTGTTATGGCTTTTTGGCTAATGTGATAAGTTACCGGTCTTAACCGTAAAATGAAATCCAATCCTTTTACATCTTCGGCAATGGTATTTTTTATCCGGGCGTCTGAATAAGTACTCCAGGTTACCTGGCCCCCGATATAGCCTGTACTTGTATTACCAATCAATACCTGGTTTTGGTAGCCGTTTAATATGTCATCATTGCCAATGCTGATGGTATTGTATGTGTTGACACTATAACTGGCTGTACCCGAACCCACGCCTATTGCAATATTATTGTGCCCCCCTTTATTGTATGCAAGGGCATTATATCCAATGGCAGTATTATCATCGCCGGTGTTGTTGAAGAAAAGTGCATTGAATCCAACACCGGTATTATTATTTCCCGTGCTGTTGGAACGTAGTGCAGACTCTCCAATGGCGGTATTAACGCTTCCTGTATTGTTGGAATTAAGCGCATTATATCCGTTAGCGGTATTATCAGTCCCGCTGGTATTGGAATTAAGTGCCTGCGACCCGTTGGCAGTATTGTAATACCCGGTGGTATTCATAAAAAGAGCCCGGTAACCGTTTGCGGTGTTATCAATACCTGCGCTGTTGCTATTAAGTGCATCCGTGCCTGTAGCGCTGTTATGGTATCCGGTGGTGTTGGAAAAAAGGGAATAAGCACCCTGCGCGGTATTCTGACTACCGGTGGTATTGGAATACAGCGCATCATATCCTGCAGCGGTATTATAACTTCCATTAGTAACGGCAAATAAAGAATGCCCACCGATACCGGTATTGAAAAGCCCGGTTGTATTTGCATTCCCGGCATCCAGGCCAAAAAATACATTGCCGCTTGTTGGATGTATTTCTCCCGCCCAGGTATCGCTGACCCTAAATCGTAAAGGTTGATTATTAATTGAGCCAATAAAATGGGTGTCGGAGTTGGTAATAATATTCCCGGTCAGGTTCCATGCATTGCTTCCATCAGAAAACTGCGTCCATGCAGCGCCGTTATGAAACCAAAAACCGGAAGTGGTAGTATCATATAATAGCAGGCCTTTTGCAGGATTAACAATTGCAATACGTGAGATGGTGGAGGTGCGGGGAAGCAGCATACCTTTTACGGCGCTTTTTACATCCAAAATTGCACTTGCATGAGGCGCTGATTTATCATTATTAATGGATACACTTTGCGACTTGCCCGTAAGGCAATTGATAAAAAGTATGAAGCCAAAATAAAAGTATTTCATACGAAGCCGGTTGTTACTTTTTTGCGATGATCTTCTCTACCTTATGAAGCTATACCAATATTACCTGAGCGCAAACCGGTCCTGCGTAACTGGTTGCTGAAATTGAGCAACAGGCGTTTGCCCCATTTTAAGTATAGGAAAAAAGTAAAGTAGCTTACCCTGGCCGTCGATATGATAGATCAGAAAATGCGAAATAAATTAGTGCCGGGCTCGTCGGGCTTTTCAAAACCGGTTACCGTAAGCTAGCTATAACGTTTATTTTGTTGATGAGGAAACACTTACAATTAACTGGCCTGCCTGTTTGAGGCGATATTTTAGTAACAGGATCAACTAAAAAATAATGCCGGCCCGATAGGGGGTATCGCCCATTACAATTCATGCTTTCTTTTTGCTGAAAAATATTGTGAGAATTCTATTACTAAATAACCGCTTTTCTTAACCGGACTAATTTTTCAAGTAAAGGTTCCAGCAGATCCAACCGCAACATATTGGCGCCATCGCTTTTTGCAACAGCAGGATTGGGATGGGTTTCAATAAATATTCCGTCAGACCCGGTAGCGATGGCCGCTTTGGCAATTGTTTCAATCAATTGTGGATTTCCGCCGGTAACCCCGCTTGTTTGGTTGGGTTGTTGAAGCGAATGGGTACAATCCATAATTACAGGAACATTGTGTTGCTTCATCAGGGGTATATTGCGATAATCCACTACCATATCCTGGTAGCCGAATGTATTGCCTCTTTCTGTAAGCATTACTTTTTCATTGCCTGCTTTTTGAATTTTTTCTACTGCGAATTTCATGGAAGGGCCACTTACAAACTGGCCTTTTTTTACATTCACAATTTTACCGGTTGCCGCTGCGGCAAGTAACAGGTCTGTCTGCCTGCAAAGGAATGCTGGTATCTGAAGCACGTCGATATATGCCGCTGCCATTGTCGCCTCTTCGTGTGCATGTATGTCCGATACGGTAGGTAAATTATATTTTTCCCCAACTTTTTTTAGTAAGGCTAAAGCGGCGGTATCTCCAATACCCGTAAAAGACGTTCCGCTGGTTCTGTTTGCCTTGCGGTAAGATGATTTAAAAATATAGGGTATGCCAAGGTTTTTACAAATAGCTGATACTTTATCCGCAACTTCCATCACCAGTTCTTCACCTTCTACCACGCATGGGCCTGCAATAAGGAAGAAATTATTTTTATCGTATTGCTGATTGCCAAACAGATCCTGAAGATAATTTTCCATCCCGCAAAATTAAGTGTAAGTATTTGGATTTTAAACACCCAAATGGCTTGATAAATTATTCGTACGTTGGGTTAAATTGCTATTGGCAGGAAGACGTGAATAGCGCGGGAAAAATCTTCGGTAGAAAAAAATTGTTCCCGGATCATCGAAGAAAAGAGACACTGTTTTACTTTCATAAAAGAAAATTATCCGGCAGCATCTTCATGAAGCTTATTATTGTTACCTAAAATTTATTTAAAATCCATCACAGAAAAATAATTCCCGGTAATTTTTTATGTGCCGGGTATATCTTTCATTCTGGCATTATTGAAGTTTGTTTTTTAAATGTGGGTGGCAGTTTTTATTTTTGCAGCGTAATGATACTTTTTTTTCTGAAATCGTTTTGGTTGGAGCCGGTGCGTACCTTAGCATTGTTTTGATCCTTAAATGCAAACTGTATTCTTTCAGAAAAAGAAGCAGCAGCACTTCCCGCTATAAGTAAAAAAATACTATTTTCATCCCGGATCTTAAAATTGTTTTTCGGTGGGAAATGATGCATCTAAGGCGATCATTCACGCCGGGAATATGAAGTGAACCCGAACAATCTGTACCACTATTTAACTTTTATATTGATACATTTCCTGCAGCCAGGTCACTTGTTTTAAAAAAGAAATTGCGAAAAAAAAGGAAGGCATGCCTATCTACATGGATATACATATTATTGCGGTAGTCAGGGCCAGGGATGTTGCAGAAGCTCACCAGAGGGATTTACTTCAGCAGGAAAAATATGGTTGTAGATGCATGACCTATTGGATAGACGAACAACGGGAAAATATATTTTGCCTTATAGAGGCCCGGGGCAAACAAGCGGTGGAAGAAATGCACAGCAGGGCGCATGGTATGATACCCAATAAAATAATAGAAGTAAGCAGTGACCTGGCAGCGTCCTTTTTAGGCCGGATCTATGACCCTACTGAAGCTGAAATTTCAGATGGCGGCTTAAAAGTTTTTAGCGATTCTTCCTTTCGCATTTTACTGGTAGCAAGGATAATTGATCCCATTTTGTTGCAGCATAAATTCGGTACAGAAATGGCAAATGAGCTGCTGATCGGGCAATATGATGATGTTAGAAGAAACCTGGCATTACATGGAGGTAGGGAGGCCGAACATGGGGGATACGGTTTCATTGCCGCATTTGCTTCAGCTGCCAAAGCCGTTTCCTGCGCTTTGGCCATTCAAAAAGAGATACCATGTACAGATGCCGGTCTAACCGGCTTCAGGATAGCCATCAATGCCGGTGAGCCCGTTGAAAATAGTAACAAATTTTTCGGCGATACCATACAACTTGCGGGAAATATGTGTTCCATTGCCAGAGACTTCCGGATTGCCATTGCTTCTAATGTTAAAGAACTTGTATCAAAAAATTATTTTCAAAATAGCGAAAAGAATTTTTTAAACCTGGCACCACAGGATGAAGCCTTGTTAAAGTTATTATTCAACAAACTTGAAGAGAACTGGCAGGATGCTGATTTTGATATTCCCGATTATTGCCAGGCGATGGCAATGAGTAAATCGCAGTTGTACAGGAAAACAATTGCACTTACCGGTCTGTCTCCTAATTTACTTTTAAAAGAGTTCAGGCTTGAAAACGCAAAAGAACTGATGAAAAAACAACACCATAATATTTCGCAAATAACATTTAATTCCGGATTCACCAGCCCTTCTTATTTCACTAAATGTTTTAAATAGAAATATGACCTGCTCCCGATGGCTTACCTCGAACTGCTTTATTAATTCATGTTTTTTTTGCGTGATTCAAATTTACCATTTATTGAACGATTTGTTTTAGTTCATTTGCTATTTATTGAACGATTTGTTATAGCCAGCCGCTACGGGTCTATCCTATCTTTGACTATCTAAAACTTCTAAAAATAAATGTTATGAAAACACTTACCAATCGCTTCAAACTTTTTATTGCAATGATGTTACTTGCAGGGTGCACCGCCACGGCCCAAAAGGCAGCGGGAACGTCTCATTCAAAAACTACAAATGAAAAACAAATGAAAACCTATTTGATTGAAAGGGAAATACCGGGCGCCGGCAAATTAACAGCTGGCGAACTAAAGGTTGTCTCTAAAACCTCCTGCAACGTGCTTAAAGAAATGGGACCACAGATCCAATGGATACAAAGCTACGTAACGGGAAATAAGATATACTGTATTTACAAGGCTGAAAGCGAGGAATTGATCAGGGAACATGCTAAAAAAGGCGGCTTCCCGGCCAACGCCATCATTGAAGTATCTTCAGAGATCAGTCCGGCTACTGCAAATTAGGTATTACAGTCAGGAAATTCTGCTTCGGTAGTCACCTGAGCGACTGCCGAAGCAGATTACCGTGTATTAAGCACATACTGCCTGTTAGCAAATATCCGTCATCCATGCTCATTAATTTTTGCTCCCAATATTTCTTCAGTTGAATGAACGACGGATTGAAATTGTAATCCTTCCGGGTTTATTTTAATCGCTAATCATTCTAAATCACTCACTTTAAGACAACCCGCCGCATAATTATACTGCTTTATGCCTTCCTCTTACCGGTCTGGCCTTCTGCGTCGACCGGCGCAGGAACAGGCCGCGGCCTGTTCTACAAGATGATTAAAATAGAATCGTGCACCAGAACAGGCCACGGCCTGTTCCTACAGATGCTGAAATATTCCTTTACTTTATACGCATAATAAACGTCATGTGCCTGGCCTTGAAAATGGAATAGAAAAACCGTTTAAAGAGGAATACAAAAAATTGTAATCGCCTTTCTATATCTTTTGCTTGGCTGAAAGATGGCTAAAAGAAACGGCTATTATTAACGTATATGTTTTTGAGTTTGCAATTTAATTTCTGATTGCCATAGTTGAATTATAAACGCCGCATAGGGCATTATTGATCCATCCTTTTATTTTCATTATATGCTTTAATAGTATTAATCTTTGCGCTGTGGATAAGCGCTTTTTCTTTTAAATTTTTTCTTACGCCGTCGCCTGCATTTTGCAAAATAATAAATCCGGAAACAGCATTTTTTTAAAGTAATTGATAGTGGAGTTTTATCTTGCATGATTAATTAGCAGGAATATGATAAAAGAAAAAATTCTGGTGATCGGTGCATCCGGCCAAATAGGAGTGGAGCTTACGATTGCCCTCAGAAAAATATATGGCAATTCGAATGTGGTAGCCAGCGATCTTCGTGAAGAAAATGATCTGCTGAAAGGCACCGGCCCCTATGTAAGTATGGATGTAATGAATAAGGAAATGCTGCATGTGCAGGTGATCCGGCAAAATATTACGCAGATCTACCTGCTGGCAGCCATTCTTTCCGCCACAGGCGAAAAAAATCCCAACCTGGCATGGAGTATAAACATGCAGAGTTTGCTGAATGTACTGGATATTGCCAAGGAGGAAAAAATACACAAAGTATATTGGCCCAGTTCGGTAGCGGTGTTCGGTCCAACATCGCCCAAACAAAATTGCCCCCAGCAAACCATCATCGAGCCAACAACGGTATATGGGATCAGCAAATATGCGGGTGAATTCTGGTGTAATTATTATCACCAGCGGTGGGGATTAGACGTAAGAAGTATCCGTTACCCCGGGCTGATAAGTTATAAAAGCGCGCCCGGCGGCGGTACCACGGATTACGCGGTAGAGATCTTTCATGAAGCGCTGGAAGAAAAGAAATATGAATGTTTTTTGCGCGAAGATACTTACCTGCCCATGATGTATATGCCGGATGCAATAAAGGCTACCATAAAACTGATGGAAGCGTCGGCAGAAAAAATTAAGATCCGCACCTCCTATAATATTTCCGCAATGAGTTTTTCTCCCAAAGAAATTGCAGCCGAAATAAAAAAGCATATCCCTGAATTTTCAATATCCTATAAGCCCGATTACAGGCAACAGATCGCCAACAGCTGGCCGCAAAGCATTGATGATAGCGAAGCCAGGGTCGACTGGGGATGGAACGAGGATTATGACATTACAAGAATGACAAAAGACATGCTTGAAAACCTGGCCCCCCAAATAGTAACATAGGAATTTTTATATGAGGAATTTCAAAAGAAGGAACAGGTAAATCCCTGTTTAGGCCAAAATATAAGCTGTATAATTTTTTACTGTTATTAATTTTCAACGATTTTTTTAAATATTAACAGTTCATAAGTTTGGCAAAAGCAGGGTGCTGACTTAAATTTGCGGCATTAAACAAAACTAAAAAAATGAAAAAACTGATTTTATCCACAGTAGTAATTATTATATCCATGTCTGCCTTTGCACAAGTTGATAAAAATAAATTTTCATTCAGTGCAGGCCCCGAATTAGG
>JBDTVX010000273.1:0-8183 GCA_040007015.1 Ferruginibacter sp.
AGACCGCCGACCGCCGACCGCGCCGACCGCCGACCACCACGATTCAATTTCACCATTCACGATTACCCACCCGATAGTTATCGGGCACAAAACAAAATTATGAACAGAATTGATCAGCTATTTAGGGAAAAGCATCATCATGTATTGAGTGTCTATTGCACGGCAGGGTATCCGCATTTGAATAGTATCGCGGATGTGCTGACATCCTTACAGAAGCATGGAACGGATATCGTTGAAATCGGTATGCCATACAGTGACCCATTAGCCGATGGGCCGGTAATTCAACAAAGTAATATGGTTGCCCTCGAAAACGGCATGAGTATCCCGGTATTATTTGAGCAATTGAAAAATATCAGGAACAGCATTCAACTGCCCATCCTTTTAATGGGATACGTGAACCCGATCCTGCAATTTGGCCTGGAAAGATTTTGTGAAGCTGCCGAAACCGTGGGCGTAGACGGAATCATTTTGCCCGATTTACCGATGCTCGAATTTGAAACCGAATACCAGCAACTATTTGAAAAACATAACCTCCGGTTTGTTTTTTTAGTAACGCCTGAAACCAGTGAAGAAAGGATCAAAAAGATCGATGGTTTAAGCAGCGGGTTTTTATACGCGGTTTCCTCTTCCTCAACCACAGGCAACAGCAAATTCATTGGCGGCCAGGAAACGTATTTTAAAAAATTACAGGCTATGAAATTGAAAAACCCCATTTTAGTTGGGTTTGGGATAAGAGACAGGTCAACTTTTCAGTCGGCATGTCAATATACAAATGGCGCCCTCATTGGAAGCGCATATATAAAGGCTTTGGAAAATACAAGCAGCGTTGATCTTTCTACTAAAGAATTCCTAAATACGATACTGGCTTAACTGGATATCGTCAAAACGGGCTAAATTGCACTCTCAAATGATCACTATGAAGAAAGTTTTCCTTTTTGCATTCTTGCCCGTATTTGCATTTGCTCAAATCAAATCAAAATCAAAAGCATCAACGCCTAAAACAAAAATAACTGCACCGGCAAAAATGGAGGTAAAACCGGTGGATGGGTTTATTATTAATGGCACAATCAAAGGTTTTCCTGATGGCACCAGCGTAGCATTGCTAAACGGGCAAACAGGTGCTCCCGAATCTGAAACAACGATCAGCAAAAGTAAATTCGCCTTTACAGGAAAAGTAACCAGCCCGGAATTTAAAGTTATTTTGTTTGATAAAAAGCCTCCTTATATCATGTTGTTTATTGATAACAGTGCGGTAAAAGTTACCGGGGTAAAGGATTCCATAGAAAATGCTGTTGTTACAGGCTCCCCTTCGCACCTGGATTATATTAAATTTTCTAACTTGCTGGCTCCATATCAAAAGTTGTTTGTGCAGGATGCGGCCAGCGATCCGGAAGCATCAGGAGCTGCATTAAAGATTTCAGCAGAGTTTGTAGAACAGCAAAGCAGTTCTTTTATTGCGCCATTGGCCATTATCAGGTATAGCCAGTTGACGGATGAAACAGGTAAAATAGAAGGGTTGTACAACCTTTTATCTCCCGAAGTAAAAAATTCACCGATGGGAATCTATGTGGCCCAGCAGATCGCCGAATCAAAGAAAAATGCCATCGGAACAGTATTGGCAGATTTTACACAACCCGATACAAGCGGTAACCCCATCACCCTTGCTTCTTATCGGGGTAAATACGTACTGATCGATTTTTGGGCAAGCTGGTGCCGCCCCTGCCGGCAGGAAAATCCAAATGTAGTGGCCAACTACGACAAATACAAGGATAAGAATTTTACGGTACTGGGTGTTTCTTTGGACCAGGCAAAACCAGCGTGGATAAATGCAATTAATATGGACGGACTTAGCTGGGGCCATGTAAGCGATTTGCAGGGATGGACGAATTCGGTGGCCCGGCAATTCCAGATTACCAGTATCCCTCAGAATTTCCTGATTGACCCGGATGGAAAAATTATTGGAAAAAATTTGCGCGGACCTGCATTGGAAAGAAAATTGGCAATGATTTTAAAATAGGGGCTTTTGTGAACTACTGTCTTTTTTCCAGCGAAGACCATACGATCTATGAATATTTAATCTGCCCCTGGTATTTTACTGAATGAATAAAATAAAGGTCTTAAAATATATTTGGCAAAAATGATAAAATACTTTCTTATCTTTTATTATTGATGGTTAAATAAACAGTCGGTTTTAAAATATCAATTATTAATATGAGACTTTTTTTGAGAAAAACAGGAATATTTTTGGGTTTATTTATAATGATCTCATTGAATATCCGTGCCCAAAACCAGGCGCAGACGATACCAGCATTTAAATTTTTTAAGCTGGACAAAAGCTTTTTTACCGACCAAAATCTTGAATCAAACAAATTACTTTTTTTTTGTTTTTTTGATATCACCTGCGATCACTGCAGGCACGCTATTGGGAAAATAAACGATCACTATAGCGAGTTCAACAAAACAGCCATCTATTTAATAACGCTCGATAACCCGGATGCCATTAAGAATTTTATGAGCCATTACGGCCCCGATTTGCCCGGTAAAAAGAATGTGACCATATTGCAGGATAAACAAAATGAATTTATAACTAAGTTCCGACCCGTAAAATACCCTTCCATGTTCCTGTATTCGCAGAACAAAAAGTTGCTGCTTTATGATGATAATGAAGAAAATGTATTCAAATTTTTAAAACAGATCAAGCTTTCTGCTAAATAAACGCTTACCGATCGTAGCCGCCTTAATATAAGGCATGACAGTTCATGACGGGTAAAATTACCGCAATATTTACCTTCACACTTTGTTGCTTGTTTATATTTAAATCAAATTTCCTATGGGCGTTATCCTTGGTGTCTTTTTTCATTTTATAGGGGGCTTTGCATCCGGTAGTTTTTATATGCCCTATAAAAAAGTAAAGGGCTGGCATTGGGAAAATTTCTGGATCATTGGTGGCCTTTTCTCCTGGCTGATAGTTCCCCCGCTCGCAGCATATCTCACCATTCCGGGTTTTGGGGACATCATTAAAAATTCAAGCGGAGCCGTGTTGGGCGCAACTTTTACGATGGGTTTATTATGGGGCATTGGTGGGCTCACCTATGGTTTAGGAGTTCGTTACCTGGGTGTTTCGCTCGGCAGTTCTATCATACTTGGCTTGTGTTCGGTATTCGGTGCGATCATTCCATCTGTATATTATTATTTTACACCTACCAGCGGTAAAGATACCATTGCCGACCTGGTTGGTACTACCTGGGGGTTGTTCGTATTGCTGGGACTGACGATCTGTATCATCGGGATAATTATATGTGGCAAAGCCGGCGCAATGAAGGATAAGGAACTGGGTGGTGCAGAAACCGACGCCTCCGGCAGTGAATTCAAAATTGGTTTAGGTTTGCTGGTATCAATTATTTCAGGTGTATTGAGCGCATGTTTTAGTTTTGGTATTGAAGCGGGAACTTCTTTGGGTATTGTTGCCAACGATGCATGGAAGGCTGCTAACCCGGGGCAGGGAGAATTTTTATTTCGTAACAATGTAATATTCGTAGTGATCCTCTGGGGCGGGCTTACCACTAATTTTATCTGGTGTGTTATTTTGAATATCCGCAATAAAAGCTTTGGTGATTATACCGATAAAAAAACACCATTGGTAAAAAATTACCTCCTGTGCGCATTGGGTGGCACAATGTGGTTTTTACAATTTTTCTTTTATGGAATGGGTGAAAGTAAGCTTGGCAACGGCGCAAGCTCATGGATATTACACATGTCGTTCATTATATTAGTGGCTAATATGTGGGGGCTGGTTTTAAAAGAGTGGAAGAGCGTAAGTATAAAAACCACCCGTACAATTATTCTTGGTATTGCCGTTATCATTCTTTCTGTGTTAACGGTTGGTTATGGAAATTATTTGCATGAAAAATTAAAAAAAGAAAAAGCTATAACATATGTCAGTAGAAACAGTACAATTCAAACATGTTAGTTACCTGTGGGATGAAACCAAAGCGGCCAGCCTTGCGGGTGACGAAGTTGGATTATTAATATATCGCTCCAATTTATTGGGAGCCGATTTAAGGTTGACCAATTACGGTGGCGGCAACACATCGTGTAAGGCAATGGCCAAGGACCCGGTGACGGGAATTGAAACGGAAGTAATGTGGGTGAAGGGCTCAGGCGGTGATATTGGCACTTTAAAAAAGAGCGGGCTTGCCGCGCTCTACGTAGACCGTTTGCGCAGTTTGAAAAACGTTTACCGGGGTATCGAATTTGAAGACGAAATGGTTGAATTATTCAATCATTGTATTTACGACCTGACTTCCAAAGCGCCATCTATCGATACGCCTTTGCACGGGTTTCTTCCATTTAAACACATTGATCATTTACACCCCGATGCGGCCATCGCAATCGCGGCTGCAAAAGATGGAAAAAAAATTACAAAAGAATTATTCGGCGGCACCATTGGCTGGGTAGAATGGCAAAAGCCCGGTTTCGACCTGGGCCTGCAGTTAAAAGAATGCCTTGATGAAAATCCTGGCATACGTGGTATCATGCTGGGCTCGCACGGATTATTTACCTGGGGCGATACAGCCTATGAAAGTTATCTGAATACACTGGAAGTAGTAGAACGTTGCGCAGGATACCTGGAAGAAAATTATGGCAAAAAAGGCGAAGTATTTGGAGGGGTGAAGATCACTTCGCTATCAAAAGAAGAACGGTCAAAAAAGGCAGCCCAACTGGCGCCAATATTAAGGGGCTTTTGTTCAAACGGCGATATTACACAAATCCATTTGGGGGGCAGGGGAGCCATTGGTCATTTTACGGATGATGCACGTGTACTGGAATTTATAAACTCCAATGACCTGGACAGGTTGGCCCCGTTAGGAACTAGTTGTCCCGATCATTTTTTACGCACTAAAATCAGCCCGCTGGTTTTACCATTAGAGGCGGGGTATGATCTAAGTGATACAGCTTCAGTAAAAGAAAAGCTGGCGCCGCAATTTGATGCATATCGTAAAATGTATGCTGATTATTACAATACCTGTAAACACCCCAACAGCCCCGCCATCAGGGACACTAACCCGGTAGTGTTATTGTACCCCGGTATTGGCATGTTTACATTCGCTAAAGATAAACAGACAGCAAGGGTAGCCGCAGAATTTTATATCAATGCCATCAATGTTATGAAAGGAGCGGAAGCCATTTCTGAATACACTTCATTACCGCGGCAGGAAGCATTTAATATCGAATACTGGTTGCTGGAGGAAGCAAAATTGCAAAGAATGCCAAAGCCGAAGGCCCTGAGCGGCCGCATCGCGTTGGTAACCGGTAGCGCAGGTGGTATTGGAAAAGCCATTGCTAAAAAATTTGCAGAAGAAGGAGCCTGTGTGATTATCAATGATATCAACGAAGAAAGGCTGCAGGCAGCTACTGATGAATTCACAAAAATATTTGGAAAAGATACTGCCGCAGCAGTGATACTCGATGTCACCAGCCAGGAAACCATCAACAAAGCTATGGAAGGCACAGCCCTGGCCTTCGGGGGTGTTGATATTATTGTAAACAATGCGGGTATCAGCATTTCAAAAACAATTGCTGATCATACCACCGCCGATTGGGATAAGTTATATGATATTCTGGTAAAGGGACAGTTTCTTGTTTCGCAGGCAGGCGTAGCCGTTATGCGCAAGCAGGGCATTGGTGGTGATGTGATCAATATTGTTTCAAAAAACTCCGTGGTATCCGGTCCTAACAATGCAGGCTATGGATCAGCAAAAGCGGCACAGGCGCATCTTAGCAGGCTGATGGCTGCTGAACTGGGTGGCGATAATATCCGTGTAAATTCAGTGAACCCCGATGCAGTTATAGCCGACTCAAATATCTGGGCAGGCGGCTGGGCAGAGGGGCGTGCAAAAGCTTATGGAATTACCGTAGCTGAATTGCCAGCATATTATGCCAAACGTACTTTATTAAATGAAATGATACTGCCTGAAGATATCGCCAATGCGTGTTTTGCATTTACGGGCGGGCTACTGAATAAATCAACGGGTAATATTTTAAATGTGGACGGGGGAGTAGCAATGGGCTTTGTGCGATAGAAGTTTAATTATGAATTGAAAATTAATAATTGATAATGTTGCCTTTAATCCGTCCCTTTGGGGACGGTACATGGGTAGAAAAAAATAATGATATGGATTTTCGTTCTGTAGGAACGGTATGTGAAATGCTGGAGGAAATATATAATAAGTTCTTTAGTGACACCATGTTATCAAATGAGCTCAGGAATATTTTCAATAATACAATACAGAATACGGTTTTTAGGTCATACAAATTACAAAGCACATACCGTTCCGACGGAACGAAAATGGATATTATTGATCAGGTTCTACCCATATGCCGTTCCTACAGAACGAGATGAAATTTTCCTTAAATTAATGAATGATTTTAAGGTTATTGAACAAGTTCTACCCATATGCCGTTCCTACGGAACGAGATGAAATCTTCCTTAAATTAAGGAATGATTTTAAGGTTATTGAACACTTTATTAACTTTATATACTCTATAAACTTTATTTACTATATATATACTTCATATAATTTATATACTTCATAATCTAATCAATGAGTGAACAAACTCCCACCCTCTACCGGGTTGCATTTAAAATGATGCTGCACAAAGGGCAGGAAGCGGAATATAAAAAACGCCACAATGAACTGTGGCCCGATTTACAGCACTTACTAAAAGAAGCCGGTATCAGCGACTATTCCATTTTTTTAGACGAAAGCACCAATAGCTTATTTGGTGTGTTAAAAGCGGGTAATATGCAGGCCCTGGATAACCTGCCGGACAATCCCGTCATGCAAAAATGGTGGGCCTATATGAAAGATATCATGGCGTCGAATGATGATAATTCGCCTGTCAGCATTCCTCTGGAGGAAGTTTTTTATTTACCTTAAATTAAATTATTAATCCTCATAAAAAGTATTGATATGTTATTGAATAAACGGTTGATTGAAGAAAGCAACATGAGCAACCTGGCTGCACATAAACGCAGTTATGAGTATATCGCAGCAGGCATCGGTGATGCAGAAGCCATTATTCAAAAGCTGGTTGATTTCCAGGTAGCAATTCCCAGTTGGGCTTTGGGTACCGGTGGCACAAGATTTGGCCGTTTCAATGGCGGCGGCGAGCCTGGCAATTTAGAACAGAAGATCGAAGACATCGGCTTATTGCATGCGCTCAACCAGTCAGGCGGCGCTATTTCATTGCATATTCCATGGGATATTCCTTCTGATGCCACTGCGATAAAGAAATTGGCGGCAATACATGATTTAAAATTCGATGCTGTTAATTCCAACACCTTCCAGGACCAGCCGGACCAACCGCTTAGTTATAAATTTGGTTCCTTGCAACACGTGGATAAAGCGGTTCGCAGGCAGGCCATCGAGCATAATATTGAAGTGATCAACCAGGGAGTTGCGTTAGGTTCCAAAGCGCTGACGGTATGGCTGGCAGACGGCTCCTGTTTTCCGGGGCAATTGAATTTTAGAAAAGCGTGGCAACATACCTACGAAAGTTTACAGGAGATCTACGCAGCTTTACCGGCCGACTGGAAAATATTTATAGAGTATAAGGCCTATGAGCCAAACTTTTATTCCACAACAGTGGGCGATTGGGGGCAATCCTATTTATACACTTCTAAGCTGGGGGCACAGGCCTATACGCTGGTTGACCTGGGCCATCATTTGCCCAATGCGAATATTGAGCAGATCGTATCTTTATTAATGATGGAAAATAAACTGGCGGGTTTTCATTTTAACGACAGCAAATATGGAGATGATGATTTAACTGTGGGCAGTATCAATCCTTACCAGTTGTTTTTAATTTTTAATGAGTTGGTGGAAGGGATGGATGCGAGAGGCATGCTCCATGCCAATGACCTTGCCTGGATGATAGACGCAAGCCATAATGTAAAGGATCCCCTGGAAGACCTGTTGCAGTCCATTGAAGCTATCATGATCGCCTATGCGCAGGCGCTGATAATGGATACCATCGCGCTAAAAGAAGCACAGGAAGTAAATGATGTGGCAAGGGCGCAGGAAATATTGCAGGCCGCTTACAGAACCGATGTGCGCCCGCTGGTAGCAGAAGCCAGGATAAGATCGGGTGGCGCCTTACAGCCATTGCAGTTATTCCGT
>JBDTVX010000274.1:0-8148 GCA_040007015.1 Ferruginibacter sp.
TATTGAATTTGGGATTAGGGTCGCCAAAATCATGTTGCTGCGGATCAACAACAGGCCTTTTAGATGCCTTCTCTACCACAAAGCCATTGCTGGCAACTTCATATTTTCCCTGGTCGGCTTTCGGAATGATAAAATCCCCTGCAGCATTGGTAGCATCTACCTGGTGCAGGAATTTATACCCGAATAACTGGCCAATTTTCAGACCCGGTTTCAAAACATAGTTGGTACTTCCTGCCGAAGAGATCAGCACCACATCCGCACCAATAACCCTGGTGATTTCTGAAGTCTGGTGCCCCCAGTTAATAGTCGTATTCCAGTTTAATTTCCGGGTCGAAAGGGTAGCTATATTAATTGAAAACTGGGTACCGTTGGAAGCTAAAGTAAATGCATTTTGGAGGAAGGTGCCACCGCCTAATGATGGGGCTATATCCACATCATAAATGGCATTATCCGTGCTGCGTTTCCAGTAAGAAAAAGACAATCCGATGGTGGTTAACCATTTGTTTTTACCCGCTTTAAAGGTCATATCCGTACCGAGTTCCAATTCTTTGGATACCTCAACATCCAAATTGGGGTTCGGCTGTCCGGCGCTAAAATAAAATGCCTGGCTGCCACCATAGGTTCTTGTTGTCAATGTCGGATACCTGGCAAAAGCACCGGGTTGTATACCAGCTTTACCATAAGCAGCCCTTAATTTCCATTCTGCGAGTATATTGCCAACACCTCCAAGTTCATTCCAAAAATTAAAAGAGGATATTCTTAGGTAAGCATCTCCACGGGGAAACAATTTAGGCGTAACCCCACGTCCAAAAGCAGAAGAATAATCCTGGCGAAAACCCGCCGATATGCCTCCTATTTCTCCATAATCAAAACGCTGGTTTACCAAAAAGCCATAGGTTATGAATGGAGTGGTATTATCCCTGTAAATTACCTGGGTTGTATAATTGGCGGCAGTATAAGGCGTAAAGGAAGGCTGTCCCAAACCATATACATAATAATCTTTGAAAACATTTTTCCGGTAGTCAAATGCTGCATAAGTAGTGGATCTTATAGGAATCCGCAAATTAAAATCTTTGCCAAAATCTAAATTGATTGTTGCGGATGGTATAAAATTTTGAAAAACAGTTTGCGTTTTTTGTATATTGATCTCACCATTATTTCCACCACCGGCATTATTGAAATTAGACAAAGAATAATCCGACTCAACTACATTTTTATTCCCCGACTGATCAAGGTATTTATATGTATTATCACCCTTCTGATAATTAATACCATATTTAACATCAAATTCTACAAAATGAAACGGCTTGTAGTTAAGATCGAAGTTTTGTATTATATCCACTTTTTGTTCATCCGTAGTAGTATAAGCCTGGTAGTAGTTTGGATTTTCCCCGTTTACACCGGTTGCGTCGCCGAAATAATGAGATACATTTCCATCCGCCATTAAATCATCATAATTAGCGAAAGGCCGCGAATTATTAATGGCATATACAATCGAGCGATCCCAGTTTACTGTTTTCTTTGCATAAACCATTTGTGTAAGGCTACGCAATTTTAGATTTTTAGCGAGCTCCACGCCAAAGTTGGCTGTAAAATTATTTCGGTCAAGATACCCGTTGTCTTTAAAATTACTTTCCTGCCTGAATTTTGAGGCGGATATGTTAAAATCAAATTTGTCTCTTCCACCCGAAATAGCGATAGAAGCATTGTAGGTGTTTGCTTTTTTAAAGAACATCTTGAAATGGTCGTAATACTTCAGGTTCTTATCAAAAGCCTTTTCATTTTTACCTGCTGGATCCAACGCATTATAAATAATGTTTTCTTTATACAGACCAAGAACAGGATCCCATGTGAGCGGATTTCCACTTGCTCCGACCACTTCTCCTGCTGCATTTGTTTGGTAATTATGAAAATGATTTTTATGAACGTCACCGATATTTAAAAATTCACTGGAAGTAAGGCTGGATGACACATCAATATTAAGAGCACCCTTTCCTTTTTTACTGAATAGCTGTATAACCCCGTTGGCACCCTGCGCACCATACATAGTTGCGGCGGCGGCTCCTTGTACCACCTCTACTTTTTCTATAGAATTTAAATCAACTGAACCAAGATCTGTTACCCCTAATTGAAGGCCATCAAGCAATATCATGGGTTTTGTACCTGCACTGATACTATTAATACCGCGCAATACGATATTAATTGCGGCGCCCGGTTGCCCGTTGGTGCTGCTGATTTGCGCACCGGCGATCTGCCCTACCAATTGCTGCCCTACATCACCGGTAGCAACCTTTGTTTGTTCGCTGATATTGACGGATTGTACGGCAAAGGCAAGTCTTTTTTTACTTACAGCGGAGCCTGTTCCTGTTACCACCACTTCAGATAAAGCTTTCAGATCGGGCACAAGTTTTATTTCCAGCATACCGCTGCCCTGGTAAGTAACTATTTGTGAGAAATGCCCAATTTCGCTGATATCAAGTGTTTTACCTGATTTAGAAATAATCTTAAATGTACCATCGGAACCGGAGACGGTAGCAGTGCGTTCGCCCTTGACCTTAATGGTTGCTCCGATGATGGGAGTTCCATCTTTGGAATCGGTTATTTTACCCAATATAGTTACCTGGGCAAACACGATAGTTGAGCTAAATAATAGCACCATGACCAGAAGTGGAATTTTTAACATAAAAATAGTTTTGGTGATCAATAAGAAGTAATTTAAGAAAAAATTAACAAATTATTAAAATTAATTTAACATTTATGACCTAAATCACTCCGGATTTGTTAATACTTTGCTTTTCTTAACTTCTTTGGGGGTATTATTAAACATTATAAATAATAAAATATAATAATTAATAGACTGAAACTCAATCTATTTCGTAATAATGATTAAATACTGATTGTAAATTCCCTTGAATATCAACAAATAGTTAACATAATATTAACACTTTTATATTTTAGCCTATTTCATGTTTTAAACAAAAAAGGCTGCCCCTGATAAAGAAGCAACCGTAAAAAATTTTATTTTAAAACCCGTTAAATTACCATTGTGTATTTTAATAATCCGGATTCTGTGCAAGATTATTATTTACCCGTATTTCCCGGTCAGGGATAGGGTATACCAGTTTATTAGAATTCCAGGGTAAATTATTACCTACACTGCCCTGTAATCTTTTTATATCATGTAAGGAAAAACCTTCAAATGCCAGTTCCAATTTTCTTTCTTTTAATATAATTGGTAATGTAACCGCTGTTAAAGGAGTAGTTAAACCGGCCCTGGTACGAATTCTATTGATGTCTGCCAGTGGCGTAACACCTCCTACCGGCGCGGCGGGTAATAACCTAAAGTTTGCTTCTGCCCTGATCAGGTACATTTCTGCCAGTCTTATTAAGCGAACATTGCCATACGCGTTTTCAAACTTACCTGTGTAAACAGAGCCTGCATCTTCATAAAACAGATCTCTCCTTGCATCACCGGCTTCATAAAGATCAAGGTGAGCTTTATTAATACTGATATCCCCCCTGCCATTGGACGAATAATAGGTATTAAAACTATTATTGCCATGAGTAGCATTTACCTGCATTGCAAAAACATCTTCAGTAGTATTTGGGAGTGAAGTAGGCCCGTTGGGACTGAAAGGAAAAGCATCTTCATATTTTTTTGTCAAACTATACTTACCTGATGAAATTACCCTATTGGCTGCGTCCGCCGCCTTGGGATAATCCCCTTTTTGCAAATAAATCCTTGCCAGCATGGCTGCCGCAGACCCCTTGTCAGCAAAGAAACCGTTGTCTTCAGGGAGCTTAGCTTCCGCATTTGTTAAATCAGTCATTGCCTGCTCATAAACTTCCGCCACGGTATTCCTTGCTCGCTGGTCTGCTTCAGTAACCCCGCGTGTGGGTGTTAATGCAATTGGTACACCGGGGTTAGTAGTGGGTGTGCCATCATTCCATGATTTGGCATACAGCCTTACAAGCTCAAAATAAACGGCTCCCCTAATAAAACTTGCTTCGCCTTCAATCCTGTCTTTCTGATCCGCTTCAACAACCGCCAGGGCGCTTAATACATTATTTACATCATTGATAGCCCTGTAGCCGGCGAGCCAGGTGTCCCGGACAAAATCGTTGTCTACCGGTATGGTTTTGTTATGGATCTGCGTAAGCCCCTGGTATGTGCCGGACCATGAAATTTCATTAACATCGGCCAAAAGATCCGCGCTTACAAAAGCAGTTCCGCCATAGAGATCCGCATCTTCTAAATCTGAGTAAGACCCAACCAGCGCCACTTGTACATCTGCGCTGGTGTTCAAAGCGGCTGATTCATCAATACTCTGCGTAGCTTTTGTATCCAATTTTTTACAACTATCCCCAAACGCAAGTGCACCTATGAGAACTATACTAAATAATATTTTATTTCGCATTTTTTTTATTTTAAATGATGGGTAATTACAAACCGATGTTAATTCCAAACACAATGGTCTTTAACTGGGGAGCCGAATAAAAATCAACGCCCTGGTTGATGTTGGATGCCTGGTAATCGGCATTCACTTCCGGATCCCAACCCTTGTATTTTGTAAAAGTGAACAGGTTTTGCGCCCGCACATATATCCTTGCCCTATCTATGTGTAATTTGCCTGACAATTTTGGTGACAGGTTATAGCCAAGCGTAACCGCTTTAACCCTTAAATAAGAACCGTCAGAAATATACCTGCTGGAATTATCGGTGCCATTGGCAAAGAACTGCCGGGCCTCTGGTACCTGTGTAATATCCCCGGGATTTTTCCATGAATTCAACTGATCTCTTGTCTGGTTATCAAAACCATTGCTTCCGCTTGCCGACATGTATTGGCCGCCCCCATTAAAAATCTCATTGCCTTGCACCCCCTGTAATAAAATATCAAGATCTATGCCTTTGTAAGTGACCGTATTTTTTATTCCATAAATGAAATCGGGATTGGGGTTACCAATGATTACATTTTCAGCATCATTGTATTGATTGGTAGTGGTACGATCTCTTTTACCATCAGTGCCCAACGTATTTTTGTAATACAGGGCATCTCCATTGTTTGGATCAGCGCCGGCAAATTCACGGGCAAAGAATACACCGAGCGACTGGCCTTCCTGCGCCACATTAAGATCTCCGATCTGTTGTCCTTTCAGATCGACGATCTTATTTTTATTTGCACCAAAATTGATGCTGGTCGACCACCTGAAGTTCCTGGTGATTATATTTTCTGTATTGATGGTAAACTCAATCCCCTTATTATTTAATTTTCCTGCATTGCGCAATTGAGTAAGAAAGCCGGTGGTACCTGGTATATTTACATCCAGCAAAAGGTCCTTCGTATCCCTGTTGTAATAATCAAGTTCAACCGTAATCCTGTTTTTTATTATACTTGCTTCTATTCCAACATCCATACTAGCCGTGGTTTCCCATTTCAAATCAGGATTCGCTATTTGTGTAGGCCTGGTGCCCGGAAAACTGCCATACCCCCCGTCTCCCGTATACAAACCTCTCGAAGCAAAGTCCGCGATTTCTGAATTTCCCGTTAAGCCATAACTTGCCTTTAGTTTTAGCATGTTAAGCCATTGCACGTTTTGCAGGAAATTTTCATCTGATAAAATCCAACCTACTGAAGCAGCGGGGAAAAAACCATAGCGGTGATTAGCGCCAAAACGTGAAGAGCCATCCGCGCGGCCGCTAACTGATAACAGGTATTTGTTTTTAAATTTATAGTTGGCCCTTGCAAAATAAGAAACCAGGGCCCATTCTGAAGCAGTAGAACTGGCGTCTGATTTTAATGCGGCACTGGCTATTTTTTTAAAGGCATCGCTCGGAAATTGCTCGCCAACAGCCTTATTTGAAATGATATTCCATTTTTGAAAACTTGTGCCTCCCACAAAATCCAGGTTATGAAGATCATTGAATATATTGGTGTACTGGATGAAATTATTGGTGTTGATATTCAATATCTGATCGGTATTGCTTCTGCCATATCCACTGGGAGCATTTGAATTGCGCGTGGTTAAACGTCCCAGGTACTCATCTTCATTTTGGTTTAGCTGATCCATGCCAAACTCACTTCTAAAAGCCAGGCCCTTTGCAATATTCACATTTGCAAAAAGATTACCAATAGTTCTGTTAACAGTGGTTACATAAGAACTATTCTCTACGTTTAACAGAGGATTAAAATAAACCGGGTAATTTGAATTTGGTTTCCCTGAAGTAAGATCCAGCGCGCCACTTGTTAATCCTGTTCTTGGATCGATGAGCGGAGTAATGGGAGATAATGCCACTATTTGCAGGGGTGTGGAAAATTGATCATCATCGGACAGGCGGTGATTAATGGATCGTGCAAAATTCATGTTTACACCCAGCGTTAACCAGTCCCTTACCTTATGCTCCAGGTTTACTCTTCCATTGTATCTTTTTAAGCCATTGCTAATCAAAATACCCGACTGGTCCAGGAACTGGCCACCCATGTAAAAAGTAGTTTTATCATTTCCCCCGGAAAAATTAAGATCATACTGAGAGATGGGCGCTTTTTGAAAAGCCTGTTCCTGCCAATCGGTATTTATTTTAGCCGTTTTATAATCGTCGTTTCCTGCCGAATACCTGTTTAAACGGCTTTCTGCAAAAGAAACATAATCGTCAATCGCCTCCTGCTCGCTGGCATACCCGGTGAAATTTTCTTTCCAGTCATATTTACCGCCCCGCACAGCCGCGTCTAATGTATAATCTACAAATTCCTTCGCATTCAAAAATTCTCTTTTACCGGTAGGCTTTTGAGGGCCCGTATAGTAACCAAATTCAATTTTTGATTTACCATTCTTTCCTTTCTTTGTGGTGATCAATACTACTCCATTAGATGCCCGTGAACCATAGATTGCGGCAGCAGATGCGTCTTTCAATATTTCAATGGATTCAATATCATTCGTATTAATATCTGCAAGCGAACTGGTGGGGGCGCCATTACCGGAAAGATTGGTGTTTTGTAAAGGAATTCCATCTATTACATATAAAGGCTCGTTACCGGCGGTAACCGAAGCTGAACCACGTATACGCACATTGATCGCCTGTCCAACCTTGCCATTTTGCTGACTTACAAAAACGCCTGCCGCCCTGCCCTGGATGGCGCTTTCAAAACTTGTAACGGGTGTATTGTTTAGTTCCTTTGCTCCTACTTTTGCGATAGAACCGGTAACATCGCGTTTGATTTTGGTACCATATCCCACAACAACAACTTCCGCTAATTGGTTATCGCCCATTGTAAGTGCAACATTCGCCTGGCCATTGGTTATTTTTACCTCACTTTGTTTATAACCGGCATGACTAAAAATTAAGGAAGTTGTTTTTGCGGGAACCATTAAAGTAAATGTACCGTCAGCTGTTGTAATAGTAGCAGACTGTTCGTTTTTAGCTGAAACGGTAACACCGGGAAGTGTCGATCCGTCTTTGGAGTCAGTAACCTTTCCCGATACTTGTTTTTTTTGGGCAGATACTGTATTGATACACAAAATTGCAAAAACTAAATAAAGGGCAATTTTTTTCATAAAATAGTTTTGGTTATAAATAGCTAAATTATGAAAGAATTAACGAAAAGCCGATTATTGTTAAATAAATTGTTAAAATCGGGGCATCAAGAGGCTATTATCTTATATATTTCTAAAATAACCAATAACGGGAATTGGTATTTTAAAACCTGAATTGCAACCTGGCGGTAAATACGTCATCATTTAAATCGCTTAAATATCCCGGTAGATTCGTGTGTTCATTGATCACTTTACTATACCACAAAACCAGCTTGATATCTTCCCGAAAGTAATTAATGTAGCCAAAACCTATTGTGGAATATTTAATATCAGTCGAATTCATATTTGTGCCGGGTTTACCGATATCATTTTTTTTAACTCCTGAATTAGGGTCGTACCAGTCGTATTTTACTGCCAGTTGATGATGTTCGCTGAAAATATGGTATAAGAAATAAAAATACGCACCGTTAAATTTCCTGAAGTAGTATCCATCGTTGCCCGTTAATAATGCAGTGGGGGTTTCGCTGCTTTGTAAGGTGGCGGTTTGCTTTCCGGCAATTCCCTCGGCCCTGAATTCTGTATATCCAACCCGTTTTTTTATTTTTAATTGCATATCCA
>JBDTVX010000275.1:0-8133 GCA_040007015.1 Ferruginibacter sp.
TCAGATATTTTGTGCCTGTACGATGGCTTGTTTCAATGCATTTAATTTATTATTAACCTCCTGCAACTCACTCCCGGGGTTACTAGCTGCAACAATACCTGCGCCTGCCTGGTACACTAAAGTATTGCGCATACTTAAAAAAGTGCGGATCATAATGGCATGGTTGCAACTTCCATCAAATCCGATACAACCGATGGCGCCTCCATAATAACTCCTGCCTGTGGGTTCGTATTCATTGATGAGCTGCATGGCCCTGAATTTGGGAGCGCCACTCAATGTGCCGGCGGGAAAGCTTACGGCCAGTAATTTAAAAGGATTTGTTTCCGGCCCTACCGTACCGGTTACCTCGCTTACCAAATGGATTACGTGAGAATAATAATTTACCTTTTTGTATTGGGTTACTTCCACATTGGTACACATGCGGCTCAGATCATTTCTTGCCAGGTCTACCAGCATCACATGCTCTGCATTTTCCTTTACGTCATTTTCCAGTTGTATGGCCAATGCCTTGTCTGTTTCATCATTACCTGTTCTTTTAAAGGTACCGGCAATAGGGTGTACAATGGCTTTACCATTTTGAACGATCAGCTGACTTTCCGGCGAAGAGCCCATGAGCTTGTAATCCCCATAATCAAAATAAAATAAATACGGGCTTGGATTGATACTGCGCAGGGCCCTGTACACATTGAATTCGTCTCCCGTAAAAGATTGCTGGAATCTCCTGCTTAATACGATCTGGAACACATCTCCCCGGTGGCTGCTGGCAATACCTTTTTTTACCATTTCAACATAAGCCGCATCGGTAAGGTTAGACGTTTCTCCTCCTTTTACTTTAAAGGGAAAGGTCGGCACATCCTTACTTTTTATCAGGCTTTCGATCACTTCCACTTCGCTGTCGATTCCATTAATCGTATTCTCACAAATAAATAATTCGTTTTTAAAATGATTGATGGCGATAACATACTGGTATAAACGATACCTCATCAGGGGAATGCAGGGGCCTTCGTTTTGCTGGTGACTGCCGTCCAGTTTAATAGTGTCGAAGAATTGTACGGCATCGTAAGTGCTGTAGCCAAATAAGCCCTGGGCTACGTTGATGGGCCTTGGTGCAGCCTCACTTATTTCAAACCGTTGCATAAAATCCCACAGGAGCGCGGGTATTCCAGAAGGGCTTGATATTTGAATGGTTTCCGGATTTTGCCCGGGCAGTTTGAATTCGATGGAGGAAGCGGTTCTTATTTCAATACCCGCAATTGCATTGATACCAATAAAAGTATAGCTGTTTTCCCCGGCATGAAAATCGGAACTTTCCAGTAAAATAGTGTCGCGAAACCTATCCCGGAGACGCAGGTAAATTCCTACCGGTGTGTACACATCCGCAAGGAGTTTTTTGTAAGTAGTTTGTATGGTTATTTTTTTCATATAACTCAACCCGCCGGGTTCTTTTCTTAAAATCCCAAACAGCCTGTTTAGATTAAAAGCTGTCAAAATTTAAGGTTAACAATTTATTTTCGCTTACCCTATTCCTCCTTCAGAAGCATGGGTTAATTAAAAAACCCCAACACACTGTGTCGGGGCCCTGATATATTTATACATACAATAGCATTGCGACACATCAAAATATTGACTGCCACCACCAACTATTGTTATTTAAATTTTTTATTTTCATTTACTGCTGCAAAGATGTGGAGTAATTAATTAATAAAAAAAAGATTTTTTAATTATTTTAAAAAAAGATTTTTTGCTTTTGCAGAAACACTTTGTTTATGACCAATGCTGAAGAATACCTGGTCCGGCTTTACCTATTGACCACAATGGCATTATTATTTCGCAGAAAAATGACAGGTCGGTTGGTTTGTTCTTTTTAGTTAAATTGCACAGAAATTTGATCATTGACCATTGACCATTGACCATCTACGATCAACCTTCAACTAACAAATTAATCTTATGCAACTAATAATCTTTGGTGCCACAGGAATGGTAGGTAAGCAATTGGTAAAACAGGCCTTGTATAATGGCCACAAGGTAAAGGCCTTTGGTAGAAATGTATTTACGGAGGATTTGCCCAAAGATGACCTGCTGGAATTAGTACAGGGCGCTTTATTTGATGAAGGACAGGTTTACCAGGCCATCAAAGGCTGTGATGCAGTACTGTCTTCAATAGGCGGGGATGCTGCGGGTATGGATGTTACACGATCGCTTGGAATGAAAAATATTGTGGGCCGGATGCAGAAATCCGGCGTTCAACGCATTGTTGCTATTGGAGGAATAGGCATCCTGGACGCTGAAGATGGAACTCTTGTTATGGATGAGCCCGAATTCCCTGCAAATTACATACCGGTGAGTAAAGAACATTTTAAAGCCTATGAATACCTGAAAGCATCTGATCTCGACTGGACAATTGTTTGCCCCCCTGATATCATTGATGCGGAAGTAACCGGTCATATTATAACGGCTGCCGATCATCTTCCTGCACCGGATTCCCACCAGGTTACTGCGGGCGATCTAGCACTATTTATGCTGAATGAGCTGGAAAAGAAAGACTTTGTACACCATCGGGTAGGTATTTCAAACTAACCCTCCCAACTTCGCTGGCCGCTGTTATTCCAGGCATTCATTTTACGCTTAAAAATGAACCGAAGAGCTGTGTTTTTAAAAATAAATGGTAGAAAAGACAATTAATTTCGCTGATTACCAGCTAAATCATGCATCATTTAAACGAATGGACATCATTAAATATTTAACGTGTAATGTAGACACAATACGCCATCGCGGGATAAACATGGCCTTTACCCATCATTAAAAGGCTTATAAGTTGATTGTAAACATATTAAAGCCCGTCTTACTTTTGTATCAGCAAGACGGGCTTAAAACAATAACAGTCAATTAAAGAATGCAATCAATCGTTAGTACCTCACAAATATAGGGGGTAGCAACGTAAAACAGAAATTAATTTAACAGTATATAAAGATTTTCATATAGCAAGCAATCGTTAAAGTCCTCCGGTTTCTACCGGAGGGCTATTTTTTTGTATCCTATCCAAAAAAAAGGCGACTTACAGCCTGGAAATCAACTACCCAATTCGACCTGCAAATCACCACTATCCCCTGGTACCGGAACCTGTCTCTTAAAGTCGGGCATAGGCACCACCATTCTACCACATGCAATTCCGGTATTCGTTCTTTTCTAAGTTAAACAATAGTCATTACTTTGTATATGCGGTTATTGATCCAAAACCAATATAATTTTAATAAAACCCGTGCTTCAGTCAAGAAAATGAAATTGAATGCTTCAATAAAAATAAGGTCATTGCTTCATTTATATGAAGTGCTTCCTGAGCATGAACGAATAATCGTGGATGTATTAAGGCAAATAACCAGGGAGCATTTGCCCGCTACCTGTAAAGAAAAAATATCTTACAATGTTCCTTTTTTCTATGGAAAAAAGGGGATTTGCATTATTTGGCCGGCAACAATTCCCAGGGGAGGAATTAAGAACGGGGTTCTGCTCGGATTCTGGCACGGCAATAAATTAAATGATGACGATCTTTACCTTACACACGGCACTAACAAACAAGTATTTTATAAGATCTTTCATTCTGTTGAAGATATTGAAGAAAAGGCAATTGCAAAATTATTGAAAGAAGCTTTGAGATTAGATGAGCATTGGTGTGAACCGGGAGCAAGGTGATTTACAGATTACCGGGATTATATTCCGCAAACAACTAAAAAAAATAAATTCTTGATTTAATAAATATACATTTTCCAGCCCGGTATCATCCTTGCAGCCGGGCACAAAACAGTACATCTAAAAGTAATACTCATATTCTCCTTTTAAATGCTGAACTTTCTTTTGCGCTTCATTTGCTCGCAATTCAACACGCCTTATTTTTCCGCTGATCGTTTTGGGAAGTTCCTTCACAAATTCAATAATGTGGGGTTTTTTGTAAGTGGCTAAATTCTTCTTTGCGAATGCAAAAATCTCATGTGCATTTTTGTGATCAGGTGCATACCCGGCATTCAAAACTATAAATGCCTTTACCACAAAACCCTTAATGGCATGCGGGCTGCCCACGACAGCGGATTCCACCACCGATTCATGTTCGAGTAAAACACTTTCCACTTCAAAGGGGCCCACACGGTAATCAGAAGATTTTATAACATCATCATCCCTGCCAACAAACCATATATAACCATCCTCATCTTTATATGCCTTATCACCTGTGTAATACAGATCATGCCTGAATACATCTTTCTTTTTGTCTGGATCGTCAAAATATTCCACAAACAATCCGTTGGGTTTTCCGGTGTTGGTTTTTACGGTAATATTGCCTTCTTCATATACGGGCAATTCATTTCCTTCTTCATCCGCAATAACAATATCATATAAAAAAGTTGGCTTGCCCATAGAACCGTACTTTAACTTGTCGCCCGGCAAATTTGCGACCAGTAAAGTACTTTCCGTTTGCCCATATCCATCCCGAAGTGTGAGACCGGTACCCTCCTTCCATGTTTCAATGATCTCAGGGTTTAATGGCTCACCGGCAGCAACGCATTCCCTCAGGCTAAATGAATAAGATTTCAGGTTCTCCAGTATGAGCATGCGCAACGCAGTAGGTGGCGCGCAAAAAGTTGTTATCTTATATTTTTCAAGCATGGCCAGTTGCATACCTGCATTGAACCCTCCTGGCTGATAAAAAGCAAAAACAGTGGCGCCAACACTCCATGGTGCAAAAAAACTACTCCATGCAAATTTCGCCCAGCCCGGCTGGGAAATGTTGTAATGCATGTCACCCTGCCTTAACCCGATCCACGATGCTGTGGTGAGATGTCCGAATGGGTAACTCAAATGCGTATGTGTTACCACCTTTGGCATCCCGGTGGTTCCGGATGTAAAAAATAAAAACAGGGGATCATCAGGGTTTGTATCAGCGGCATCCGCGATGCTTTCTTCTTCATAAATCCTGTCGAATGAAACCCAGCCCTTTCTTGTTCCGTTCACGATCATTTTTAAGGAAGCCGTTTTACCCGATAATACTAGCGCTTTATCAATTTTTACTGCATTTTCCAAATCCGCGATTAGGGCATCAGGCATCATTTTTCCAAAGCGGTAAACTATGTCATGAATACTCAGATTGGTTGCAGCGGGTACTAACCGAAAACCGCCTTTTATCGCAACAAGTATTGTGAGCCAGTTTTCGGGAAGCAAAGGCATTTGTGAAAAAATGATATCGTTAACGCCCAGTCCGTGTTTCCTGAGAAAATTTAAAAATCTGTTATATCGCACACTCAAATCTTCAAAGGAAAATGTGCTGGTTTGCTTGCCATCTGTCCACAAAAGAGCTTTTGCATGAGGGGATCTTTCCAGGTGGATATTTTCAAAAACTTCTTTTACCCAGTTAAATTTTTTTGGCTTTACAATGTCCAGTGAGCTCAAAGCTTCAAATTGTTTACCGGCAATCATTTCCAGGATCTGCCGGTACAAATTTCCGGTATGCATAAGGCGACATTTTACAATTACTAAAATACAAATGAACAACTAAATATCAATTAAATATTTCTTTTATCCCTCATTACCTGTTGTAATGTGAGGTAGGATTGAAAAACCGGCATCTTAATAAAAAATAGCAATGCAGCAGCAAACCCTACAGAAAATGAATGTTGATGAGTGATGAGAAATGGCCTTTTTTCAAATCCCTTAAAGACATTGGAATATTTAAAATCCCAGCAATCACGGGATTTCATAGCCCAAAAAAAAGTAATTTGATTGCACAAATAATGTACATTTGAAATAACGGTGCGATCATTTTCTTGTAGCGGATATTGTTACACTGAGTCAGCATCTTATTAACTTACAATTATACTTTACATGAAACATTTACTTTTTTCTTTTCTTTTTCCTGCGCTGTCTTTTTATGCCAATGCTCAAACAGGTAATAAAGTTGTGATAGGAACAATTGACAGCATTGATTCCAAAATATTAAATGAAAAAAGAAAAGTTTGGATATATGTTCCTAACAACGGATCAGATGATCTGTACTCCAAACAACATTACCCGGTGGTCTATTTATTAGATGGGGATGCTCATTTTTCTTCGGTTGTGGGAATGATCCAGCAGTTAAGCTCGGTAAATGGAAACACCATCTGCCCGGAAATGATCGTTGTGGGTATTCCAAATACCGACAGAACGAGAGACCTGACACCAACCCATGTTATTTCGGATTTACCATTTGTTGACAGTAATTTCAGTAAAAACTCCGGTGGAGGTGAAAAATTTACTTCGTTCATAGAAAAAGAATTAATGCCCCACATCGATTCATTATATCCAACTTTACCTTACCGGGTATTGATCGGGCATTCCTTTGGAGGACTAACGGTTATGAACACACTTATTCATCATACGAATCTCTTCAATGCTTATATAGCCATCGACCCCAGCATGTGGTGGGACAATAAAAAACTTTTAACACAAACCAAACAGGTATTAGCTAATAAACCTTACCAGGGTGTGTCTTTGCTTTTAGGAATAGCAAATACAATGAATGCCGGGATGGACACAGCGCAGGCTCAAAAAGATACAACTATAAGTACAAAGCATATTCGTTCGATTTTGGAATTGAACAAATATTTAAGAAGGAACCCACAAAATAAATTAAGTTATCAATACAAATATTATAACGATGATGATCATAGCTCTGTGCCGCTTATTGCTGAATATGATGCGCTTCATTTTATTTTCGGTTTCTACAAGTTAAAGCTGACAGGGGCTGAATACGGGAATATCAATAAAGCATTAATAACCAAAATTGAAAAGCACTATGATACTGTATCAACTCATTTTGGTTTTAAAGTGAGCCCACCTGAGAATATGACAAATGGCTTTGCTTACCAGGCTTTGGGTATGAAGCATTATGAAGAAGCCGAGTATTTATTCAAGCTAAACGTTGCCAATTATCCCGGAAGCTATAATGTATATGATTCGCTGGGTGATTATTTTGAAGCTAAAGGAGACAAGGCCAGCGCAATAGATAATTTCAACAAGGCTTTGACAATTAAGGAAGTGGCTGATACAAGAAAAAAATTAGAAAAACTTCAGGGGAAATAAAGTTTTCGTTTTATTGTTTTCGGTTTATCGGCTCGTTGTAAGCAGCCGGTCGGAGATACAGAATTATCGAAAGGATGTAATAGCAACAAGTATCAACCTGTGCCCGGATAATGCTTTATGATTTCCTTTGCACTCACCACATAATGTCCGCCAAATAAAACCGCATGCACCAGTAAGGGATAGAGTTGTGTAAGCGGCATTCGTTGCTGCCAGCCTTTCTCCAAAGGATATGATTCGTTATAAGCATCGTAAAAGCGACGGTCAAATCCCCCAAATAGTTGTGTCATTCCAATATCCATTTCCCGATGACCGTAATAAACGGCGGGGTCAAAAATGGCAGCATAGCCGGTTCCGGTTACCATAAAATTACCGCTCCATAAATCGCCATGCAGGAGTGCCGGAGGCTCAAAAGGAAAAAGCCGTTCCATTTTTTTACAAAATAATTCGGCCGATACAAGGTCCGCTTTAGAAAAGGCGCCTGCATTAAAAAGGGTTGTTACCAGTGGCATGATCCGGCATTCCGCATAAAATAAATGCCAGGCTTCATGTGGTTGATTGTGTTGTACCAGGCTTCCTATAAAATTATCTTCCTGCCATCCAAAAAAGGGTTGTTTTTTTTGATGGAGCATGGCCAGCCCGGATCCAAAATCTTCCCAGCATCCTGTTCCGGAAGATCCTTTTTCAAGCCATTCCAGCAGCAGGTATTGTTGATGCAGTGTATTGCCGCACCGGATTACCTGCGGTATCGCAAGCGGGGAGTTTTGATTCAATGTACGCAGTCCGTTCTCTTCTTTTTCAAACATGCCCGGGTAGCGTTGTGCATCATTTACTTTCAGGAAATATTTTGCATCCTGGCCATACAAACAATATGCATCACTGATGTCGCCGCCATGCACGGGTTCATAATGGGTGATGGTAAACCCGATGCTATTTAGAATATCCTGAATCGGCATAGTGAGGATTAGTGTAACATTTTTTTTACAACATTTATAATCAGGCACTAAAGAGTGAAATGGCCTTAAACTGCTG
>JBDTVX010000276.1:0-8127 GCA_040007015.1 Ferruginibacter sp.
CCAGCTTTGATAGGGACCGTAGCCGAAGTATCCATGGCATTGGCATTGGCGCCGCCGCGGGGGATAAAAATGGCATCGATCACGATACATGAAAACGATTTCAATTAATTTTAAACAGTTTCTAATATACCTTTTACGAGAATACGATCAAGCATTTAATTTTATTTGTTAAAAAATTAGAATTATTACTAATTAAATATTAGGTTTAGTTAATAGTGGATGGCCGCTGTTACCAGTTTATTTAATATTTCGTTTTGTTTTCCAAATAGTTTTTTCATCAGCAGGAACCTTTACTAAGCAGGAATTAAAAATTGATTTTTTTTTATTATGGCCGACTACAATACCCCGGGAGTATACATAGAGGAGATTCCCCATCTTCCCCCATCCATTGTTTCTGTTGAAACGGCCATTCCTGCTTTTACCGGCTATACTGAAAAGGCCCAATTGAAAGAGCCGGGGGATTTAACTCATAAACCATGGCGCATTGCATCGATGCTGGAATATGAACAATTTTTTGGGTTACCGGATACTGAAAAAGACAGTTTATCTGTTGTATTTACTAATACCGGTGCAGGCACAGAGGTCAATGGGAAGGTGGATCCGACAAAAAGATCAAAATTTTTAATGCATTATTCACTGCAAATGTTTTTTGCAAATGGCGGCGGCGCATGCTGGATCAATTCGGTAGGCAATTACCAGCTAACAGGAGGAAATATAATCAGTCAAAATTTAAGGGACGGATTAAACGAAGTGGCCAAAATCAACGAGGTTACTTTATTGCTTTTTCCTGATGCAATAAATCTTGATGACCCTGCCGGCTACTATGATGTGTACAGTGCGGCAATTGACCAATGTGTAACGCTGCTGGATCGGTTTGTTATAATGGATGTTTATCAAATACCCGGTAACCCGGACGGATGGGAAGAAGATATAAAGGCCCTAAGGAAATCCGGATTGGATGCAACTATTTCCGGGCTAAAATATGCAGCGGTTTATTTTCCGCAGATTTATACAAGTGTTGATTTCAAGACAGGCGATGATGCTGCTGTTATAATTGAAGGTGAGGCGGCCGGTACACTTGCAGCATTAAAAAATACAAATAATGCGCAGTATTTCCAGGCAAAAAATGCTTTAGCCAATATTGAAATGCTGTTGCCCGCATCTGCTGCTTTGGCGGGCATTTATGCCCAGGTTGATAATAGCAGGGGTGTATGGAAAGCGCCGGCCAATGTAAATATTGTTACTGCCATCCGCCCCCAATATTTAATTACCAGTAAGGAGCAGGAAGATTTGAATGTAGATGCCGCAGCAGGTAAATCTATTAACGTGATCCGGAGCTTTCCGGGAAGAGGCCCTGCCATTGTGTGGGGCGCCCGTACCCTCGCCGGTAATGACAATGAATGGCGTTACATTCCTGTTCGCCGTTATTTTAATATGGTGGAAGAGTCGGTTAAGAATGGCACAGAACAATTTGTATTTGAACCCAACGATACCAATACATGGATACGGGTGAAATCAATGATACAGAATTTTCTTACCCAGCAATGGAAAGCCGGTGCGCTTATGGGCACTTCCACAAAAGAGGCATTCTTCGTACATGTGGGCCTGGGAGAGACTATGACCGAAATTGATGTATGGGAGGGGAGGATGATCATTGAAATTGGCCAGGCTGTAGTAAGGCCCGCCGAGTTTGTCATTCTCCGGTTCATGCATAAAATGCTTGCTGAATCATAGCCATTTGCTGGTTTTTTTTTACCCGCTTAATTAAATTTTTACCTGGGAGAAAAAGTAGAAGTATAAACCGTTTTAATCCCATCTTTTACATTTAATGTAATACCCTTCAGCGTGCTATCGGAGATGATCGTATCCGGAACCGTCACGATTAAACTGTCGCCGGATTGATATTTTATTTTACCCCTGGTATAATTAAAGTAAACTTTTATTTTGCCGGAGTCGTTTAAATTATTGCAATACACGGTAATTGTACTGTCTGTATAAAAATTTACGGTGCTAACTTTTCTTACACCGGCAGCATGTTTGTCAACCAATTGAAAGTCGCGCAGGAAAATATCATATCCATTAGCCTTTACAGTTACGGGTATATAGCCCGTTGCCGGTATTTTATTTCCCAGGTGGGGTATGGCCACCACTAAACTGTCGTCTGCTGAAGACAGGATCTTCCCTTTTGAGTCATTAAACAGTACTTCAATTGTTTTTGAGTCAGAAAATTTTTCACCGTAAATGATAATAGAAGAATCCTCATACAGATTCAGGGGTTCTATTTTTTCTACGATGGTATCCGGGTGTCTGAAATTAACAATAACCCACCTGGTAAGAAAATAAATTAGACCTGCTCCCAAAATAATGCAGGCTATTTTTAAATAAGGAGCCCAGTTCAATGCCGTTGCCACAGCGTTTGCTTCCGGACCGATAACAAAAGGTCCGCTTTTCGTTTCATCGAAACTGTTTGATTCGGCCAGGGGGTATGGTTTCAGGTTTTTCGCGATATCCTTGTCTGTCTTAAATGCTATCGCTTCCGGCAGGGGGTCAACCCTTTTTTTAACAAAAATGTTGATAGGATCGCTAATAGTCAATGCATGTTCATTCGATGCCCGGAGCGTGTATTCTATCTTCTTTTCCGTTTCATCAAATACTTCTGTTAACTCAATACTTTCGTCGTCATTGCTGAGTGTTTGGTAAAAGCATCCGTTTTTATATAATTGCAGGCTATCTGCATTTTTTACTTTCCAGCTTAAATTAAAATATTCACCACTATTTACCTGGTATTCATCCCCGTTCTTTTCTGCATTATTGACAACGACAAAATCTCCGATAACCGGTTCATTATTTGGAGCTCTTTTGATATATATTCTTAACGTTTCGCTAACCGATTCGCCAGTACTTCCGGAAGCGGTTAATTTATAAATAATACCATGTTCGATGCCGGAGGAGGATTCTTTTAACGCTATATTTTTCTGTGAGTTGTTGAGTGTGCGGTATAGAACTCCATTCCTGAACAGTTCAATACCGGATGCATTTTGTACCTCCCAGTTTAAATCAAAGGACTCCCCATTGCCGACAAAATATGTTCCGTTATCATTCGATTCGTAATTACTTATTGCAAAATGCTGTATTACCGGCTGCCTGGTTTCAGAAACAGCGGACCTTTTTTCAATAATGATCTCATCATTTTCGGAAGCCGGGGGGGGTCCGTTTTGCAAGGTTTCCAAAATCAGGGATTTTATTTGACCAACATCACGGGAAAGAATGGCCAGCTCACTATTGCGAAAAATATTGGTATAGATATCTTTAAACAAAGGTGCAGATTCATTAAGGGTGGCTGGTAATTTTCTGAATAAATCTTCTGAATTATATTCCTCGTTTTCATGGTAAAAACACTTAAGCCTCAATATTAAAAAAGCGGCCTGCAGGTAATTGATCGACGAGCCATTGATATCATCTGGTTTTAAATTTCTTTGACGTAAAATTTCCCTGTAAAAATTAAAAATAAGTTTCCAATAATAGTTGTCACCAATCATATCTGCATTCGGTAATTGGGAAGTGGAATGTGTATATTGGAGATCAACCAGCAAAAACCTTCCGGATTTTTCGCAAAAAATATTTTTTTCAGAAAAATCAGTAACCCAATAATTTTTTATGTGAATCGACTGAAACGCCCTGAATAAATCTTCAACTAATTTCTCAAGGTAGATAGGTGCCCTTGTATCGATCAATTTATCCAGTGTATCGCCTTGTAAGTACTCAAAAAAAACATAATAAATATCTTTTCCATCTTCCTTTTCAAGCACTATATCATAAAGCGCCGGAAGATTCGGCTCATTTTTTCCTTTCAGATTAAGCAGCAGTTGCCAGCCGGAAATCCCCTCCATGCTTTTTCTTTCAAATCGTTTTACAAAACAGCTATGAGGTCCAATCTCAACAGGAAACCTAAAGTGACCCCCTGGTGCAAAATTCCAGCCGCCTGGATGTTCCGAAATGTATTCGTACTCTTTTTCTTTGATCTTTATTATCATAGTTTAACACTTAATAATATCAATAAAGCGATAATCCTGCCAGGGTATATGTCGTGTGTTTACAAATTTCCTTAACACTTACTCATACACGTTTTTATTAATTTACCCGGTGGCTTACAACCTGGTTTTCAATAATTGTCCAATTAAAAATAATATAAAATCAGCTACGACCCTTACCTGGTAAAGATTTTTGCATAAAAAATTACCTTGTTTCAGGAATATGGATAGTTGGAGATTCTTCATTCCGGGTAAAAAATGCGTTAAGCAATTGTGATTTTCGGCGGGCTTAGTCAATTTTTGTAAACTTAAGCGACGCTGTATTGCTCATCATTTTTGCAACATGCCAGGATATCTTTTGGGATTTTAAAAGTATTCAGCTATACATCGCTGTAAAATTCATATTAGAAGCTTCAGGTGCTAATTTACGTTAAATGAAGGATATGATTGGAATGCGTCCGGAACAAAGGATTAAATAATTTTTGGGTAACCCATTTTAGATATGTCTTGCCCGTTCCATCATACCAGGTCAAATGTCTAAATGTTGGTACCGGATTACCGCTAAATATCTATCTTTAAACATTCAATAAAAAATGCTCGTATGAAAAAAGTTTCGTGTCTTTTAGTGTTACAATTATTTCTTTTTTCTTTTTGTTTTTGCCAGCAGGGAGATTACGTGGTTCCTGACGGGGAGATGGTGACCCACCATCCTGCCTGGATCATGCAGGGAAATATTTATGAGGTGAATATTCGCCAATATACTTCTGAAGGAACTTTCAATGCTTTTGCAAAACACCTTGACCGGATCAAAGCAATGGGTGTTCAAACCCTGTGGTTTATGCCGATCAATCCGATCAGCAAAATTGACCGGAAAGGAACTCTTGGAAGTTATTATGCGGTAGCTGATTATACATCCATCAACCCCGAGTTTGGCACCCTCAGCGATTGGAAGCGATTGGTTCAAACCATCCATCAAAAAGGCATGAAGGTGATCATTGACTGGGTGCCCAATCACACCGGGGGCGATCATCACTGGTTAAAGGAGCATCCCGATTTTTTTGTGAAAGACAGCACCGGCAAAGCTGCCATGGCTGTGGATTGGGCAGATACACGGCAATTGGATTATGGCAACCCGGTAATGCAGGATAGTATGATCGCGTGCATGAAATACTGGCTCGCAAAAACAGGCATCGATGGATTCAGGTGTGACGTGGCATGGAATGTTCCCGGCCCTTTTTGGATTAAATGTATTTCGGAATTGAAGAAGCTCAATAAAAATATTTTTATGCTGGCCGAGGGGGATAAGCCATACCTGGCCAGGAGTGGTTTTGATGCTACTTATCCCTGGGATATGTTTCATATGATGGGGAAAATCGCTGCCGGTGAAATACCCGCATTTGCCCTGGACAGTATCAGGAAGCAAGTGGATAGCGCATTTCCAAAAAGCACCATACAGATGTATTTTACCAGCAATCATGATGAGAACAGCTGGAACAAAGCAGACTTTGGCGTTTTCCCCGGGGTTGTTCACGCACCCTTTGCAGTATTTACTCAAACCATGGTAAGATCTGTTCCTTTGATCTACGGCGGCCAGGAAGAACCGGTATTGAAGCCGCTGGAATTTTTTGAGAAGGATCCGATGAGCTTTGGAAAATTTAAAAGGGCCCCTTTTTATAAAACACTGTTGAATCTGCGTAAAAAAAATCCGGCCCTCGCTGCAGATGCATCATTTAGAAAAGTGGCGGTAGGAAATCATAAAGCCTTGTATGCTTTTGTGAGGGAAAAAGCTGGCAATAAGGTTTTTGTCATTCTGAATTTTTCCTCAGCCGAACAGGTAATCACGGTAAACGATAAAACGTTACTGGGCAATCCTTATAATGTCTTTATGGGCAATAAAGAACCGCTTAGCAATAAACAATGGAAGATAGATCCGTGGGGTTATGTTGTGTACCTGTATGCGCCGCGAACAAAATAGCATGGGAATGGTCAATGGTTAATCGTCCATAGCCAATTCACCTCTTCATGGAATTCAGCATTTCCTTCAACACTTCCGTTACACCATTTTCCTCATTGCTTTTTGTTAAGAAGCGGGCTGCATTTTTAATATCAGGATGGGCATTTTCCATCGCATAGCTAAAGCCTGCCTGCTGCATCATTTCGAGGTCATTGAGGTAATCTCCGAAAACCATTGTTTCATCAATGCCGATCCCATATTTCTTTTGTAACACTTCAATGGCCCTTCCTTTATTAGCGAGTATATGTGATAGATCAAGCCAGATATGTCCGGATATTTTTACCTGCAGCTGATCCTGCATTTGCCGGAAAAATGGATAACTGTTGGTTTCAGAACCGGCAAGGTCGCAGATCGCTATCTTCAAAAACCGGTCATCATCCACTTTCAATAAATCATCCACCACTTCATATTTATCGTAATACATTTCTACATTTTCGATAAACCGCGGCGCTACACTTTCCACGTATGCACGCTTTTTTCCGCAAAGAATAGCATAGGCGCCCGGTATTTTCCGAGCTGTTAAAAGTTGTTGCATTACAATATCCGGATCCATTGCCTGTACCAGGATATCTTCTCCTTTGTACACTACGTAACTTCCGTTTTCTGCAATAAAGATCACCTCATCTTTGATGGTTTCAAAATAGTTAAGCAGGTTAAAGAATTGCCGTCCGCTTGCCACTGCAAACAACAGGCCCTTTGCTTTCATTTTATCAAAAACAGGGTAGAAGTCAGGGCTTAATTCTTGCCGGGCATTTAGTAGTGTGCCGTCCATATCCGCGGCCACTAATTTTATTTTTGACAGATCCATATCATTTTTTATATCTTAAAATAATTGTTGCCTGCCAGGTTAATAATCATTTGGGAATGACTAATTATGCCTTCCCTTTTGACCAGGAGTGCAAAAGTCTGGTAATTTTAAAAATTAATCGTATTAATTTCAGTGTAATATTGTTTTTTGTACGATTATTGAATTTTGCAATTAAAGCTTGGTGATATAATAACCTTTTGAATATGCCAATATTGATTTAAAATGCAGCAATCCCTTTTCAACATACATGAAAATATTCTGTCTTCACATGGTGAGGCGATTCTTTATCCCGGGTTTTTTTCACCCGCGGAAAGCGGTCTTTTTTTAAGCATACTACGGGATGAAATTAAATGGAAGCAGGAACCCATAAAAATATATGGGAAAGAAATAATGCAACCAAGGCTTACTGCATGGTACGGGGATGCGGATAAAAAATATAGCTATTCCGGAATCACCATGCAGCCCCGGCAATGGATCCCGTCATTATTGGAAATAAAAGAAAAGATAGAAACGGTGGCAGGTGTTCAGTTCACCAGTGCATTGTTAAATTTTTACAGGAACGGGAAAGACAGTATGGGCTGGCACCGGGATAATGAAAAAGAATTAGGCATTAACCCGGTGATTGGATCAGTAAGTTTTGGGGCAACCAGGACGTTTCAATTTCGTAATTACAATAAAAAAAAATCAGTAATATCTATTGACCTTACGCATGGCAGCTTTTTGCTGATGAAGGGCGAAACACAACACCACTGGGAACACCAGTTGCCGAAAACAAATAAAAAGATCGGGCACAGGATCAATATAACCTTTAGGGTGATCGTTGGCCGGGATCGCGATTAATTGATGGTACCCTGGCATCTCTCTATCTTTTTTTTGAAACATTTCCTCTAATGCCATCGATGCCGGGAAAAACTGGCCGGTATCCAAAATTATTATTAAACCGCTTGTAATAATTACTACACTTTTATGTGGATTCAATTGTATCTAAGAAACGAGAATGGATCTAATGACGATCAGGCACGTACTAACGGTAACCCATAGCCTGTAACTGGAATAATTCAGCATAGCGTCCATTTTTCTGTAGCAACTCCTCATGGCTGCCGATCTCTACCAGTTCACCTTTTTCCAATACAAGTATCCGGTCGGCCATTCTTACTGTAGAAAAACGATGGGAGATGAGTACAGCGGATTTGCCTTCTGTGAGTTCAGCAAAGCGTTGAAATACGGTGTACTCCGCCCTTGCATCCAGGGCTGCTGTGGGTTCGTCCAATATC
>JBDTVX010000277.1:0-8120 GCA_040007015.1 Ferruginibacter sp.
TAAACCACATGCCCACCCCCTGGTGCATATAATATCCCTGCACGATCGTTTCACCCAAACCATTTTGCCAAAATGGAATATATGCCACAATAGTAATGACAATTGCAAATATTACGGCTGCCACCATGTACCAATTGGAGATGTAAATTTCCTTTGTTGTTCGCCTGGCAATGGTTTGTAAGAAATTGATCAGTGTAAGAATTAGGCCGATCGCAAAAAGCAGCATAACCGGCCAGATATATTCCCGAAATTCGCCGCCTCCATTATTGATACCCGCCATCAGGCAGATAGTACCCAAAAAAACGGAAGCATTGATCAGCAAAAGCGCATACCATCCTTTTTTTAAGCTTGCCAGGGATGTATTGCTAACCATCGGTACAATATAATAGCCCAGGCCCAGCATCGCAAGTGAGGCCCATCCCCAAAAAACCGAATTGGTATGTACAGGACGCAGGCGGCCAAAACTCAGCCAGCTAATATGGTCCGCATCAGGAGCTACAAATTTGATCCCCACGTATTCGCCTATGGTAGTACCAAACAATAACCAGAAAGTAGCTGTGGCGAGGTACCATAGAACAAGCCTGGATAGTTTCGGATCGATATTCGGCCTTTTCAAGGCTTTCTTTTTTATAGCTACAAATGTCAATCCGCTGCCAGTACCGGCATTGATGATAATTCCTTTTTCATCAAAAGCGGGAATGTCTCCTGATAATTCAGTATGAGAAAGCTGATAGTCAAGCGCTTTTTTTCTTTTTTCTAAGGCAGTCATTGTTTCCTGATCTATTTCTTTAGACAGGTAGGTAGCTAATTGATCAGCTTCCTCCAGGTTTTGCTTATTGCGACGTTGATTAGCCAGGTTCCTCACTTTAAAAAACATTAATACAATTCCTCCGAGGATAGGCAAAAGAATCAATATGAGGGTGATAACAATACCAGTTTCGCCTATTAAGGAAGTCGATTTTCCGTTCACTGTTTGTGCATAAAGTACCGGTCCGGATAATATTGACACCAACACAATGGTAACGCATAATAGTTTTGAAGCTCCGGGAGAAACTTTATTATCGTTCATCTCATCTCCACATTTTTTCGCCGTTAAACAAATCCCGATTTGGTCGCTATCCAGATTTTGCAGGTATTTTGAAAACCGTTCCTTATCATCATTACTTCCCGTTTTCCTTTTTTCCCTTAACATTTGCTTTGTTTTTACCGCCATAGATAATACTACCGCCAGGATAATCAGTAAAAAAATGATGAAGAAAATATCAAGACCAACGCTGCTTCTACCAAAGGTGTTTGCCTGGCCATTTACAGGTACTGAGAACAACCACCAACTTAGGATAATCAACCAGATTGCAGGTTTATGGATCCTGGTATGCATAGTAAAATATTTAATGGCTATTAATCATTTATTACTCAAAAAAATTATCGTTTCAAATGCTTCATGCCCTGTATCAACTCCTTGTTGAATTCAGCAACCGTAGAACTTTGCAACATATCGTGCAATTGTTTACGAATAACTTTGAACTCATTATGCAAGGGGCACGGCATTTTTTCAGAACAGTTCTTCAATCCCAATCCACACCCTGTGAACAGTTTGTCTCCATCAACGGCTCTTACGATGTCAGCCAGCGAATTTTTTTTTGATTCCGCTTCAAGAAAAAATCCACCATTTGGGCCTTTAGCTGATTGAACGAGGCCTTTCCTGCTTAGTTCCTGGAGAATTTTTGCTATAAAATGCTCAGGCGCATTAATTCCTTTAGAAATAGCCTTAATCCCGACTTTAACTCCATATTCAGATTTCTGTGCTATGAAGATCATTGCACGAATAGCATACTCGCAAGTTTTTGAAAACATAGATTACTTTAAAATGCAAAGATAAAAAATATTTTAAATAATAAAAGAGTTTTTTGTCTTTTATTATTTAAAACTAATTAATTTTGCTTTATTTATTACTAATTGGAAAAAGATATTTTAATAATACGCAACCTGACCAGGTCAGTTATTGGAGTTCATTTACATGATTTTCATAGAAACGTTAATCTTATATTAAGAATACAAATCTTTAGAGGGTTAACAGGTGAATAGTTATATTTGCATTTTGTGAACAAGCTATCTATTATATTAAATTATTATTTTTTTAGCAATTGCTTTATAAATGCCAGAAGGATATTTCTTTTACACACCCCGTTATATCTCTACTCCAACTTCAAAGACTTTAACACGATAAGCCGGGCCTGAAAATCACTACTCGCCCGGAACTTTGATCGCTTCTTCTTTGTTTTGATGCTTAAAATTTAAATGCAATGTTATGTTTTTCAGTAAAATACCTGCTTTATTTAAAAGCCGCCTTATAACCGTTGCCGTATTACTCAATGGTTTAATTTTTTTAGTTGCTTATATTGATAATCAGCGCTTTTTATGGTTGTTGCTTATAACAATGCCATTGCTGATTTTTGCAGTTTATAAATTAAATTGGAAAATCAATTCCCACCTTAATAGCTATTTTCGGGAGCAAAAGTTAAATGCCATTCATGCGAATATTGAAAGGTTATCTCACCCCGGTTCTCAAATTAAGATCAGTAAAAATGATTTAAGGATTACTATTGGCAATGACGATTGTAAACAGCCCTATAGAACAAGCGTTTATAACATCCGGGTTAAAGATACCTTCAAGAATGGTGTTACTCAAATGGTAATAACGGAATTACCTGCAAATGATGAAGATGATACATTCGCGGAAGATTCGCGTACCTATCATTTCGTAGGAGGCGAGAAAATATTGCAAATTGGACCAGGATATTCGGGATGCCGAACTGAAAGCGGGGATTTTGACGCAAGAAAATTTAAACAAAATGCTTGCCAGGATTCTATAAAAATGATTGAATTGAATTTGTCATCAGCATATAATCAACCTCACGATGTTGCTTATACAACCGGGATTGAAAATTTAGGTACGCTAAATGGCAGGTTAAATCTATCAGCAATGGGTTTTACAGCATTTTCAGATGCAGAGGGTATGACCCGTTTCATCGATACATTACGGCGCCTTTCAGGCAGCAAACCAGTTGGTATCAGGATTTGTTTAGGGGATAAAAAAGAGTTTTACCGGATATGTCACGCAATTGTAAAAACCAGGGTGATCCCGGATTTTATTGTTGTGGAGGGAGCAGATAAAAAACCTGATTTTGCGACAACCCATTTGGGGATGTCTTTATATGAAGCCCTGCTATTTGTTTCAAAGTCCCTTCAAGTCTACGGGTTAGATAAAAATATTAAGATAATTGCTTCTGCCGATATTAATTCAGGGTTTGATGTATTGAAGATACTTGCATTGGGGGCAAATGCTGTTTGTAGTCAAATGCCAGGTTACAAGATCATAAAGTATCTTAGAAATGATTCTAAAGAATTTTTAATGTACAAGTCACAGGATGTGGCTGATTTTCATGAATTTATTATTAGCGCCACGGCTCGTATAATGGAAGCCAATAAATTCAAAAGCATTGCCGATATTACCATAGCAAAACTTTTGCGACGACTGGATGTATTTTTAGTAAAAAGCCAGGTGGATAAATTTGACTATAAAGATCCTTCAGCTTCCGCTAAAGTATTTATGAATGAATATTGAAATTAATACCTTACTATTAATTGAAAGCAGGAAAACATAGTGTAGTAAAATTTCCGTTCAATTCATTTTGAACTTTTTTATAATAGTAAAGTTTTTACTTTTATTTCCCTCCTACTTTTACAATGTTTCAATCATTATAATTGGCCATTCCCTACCATCAAAAGGTTGCATCGTTCCTAAAATAATAGCTAAATATTACTTCCGCTTCATGCACAAATACACAGGCTTGCCTTCCGCATTTTTCCTTTTTATTGTTGCGCAATTTCATGAGCTGCATCAGCTGGAGCTTGTTGCGAATTAGCAAAATTCCGGCGGGCAGTTTTTCGTTTACCATTTGGCCTTGTAATATACTTTTGTTCCATATATAATTATTGTTTCAGTTGAATAAATGTAAACATCCACTTAACGGGGTTTTGCCAGTCACTTTTAAAACTGCCAACAGGTGCTTTTATTAAAACAGCATTCCAGCCTTTTTGCAAAAATATTTTAGTTGGTTCCCTGTACTCATAACCTTCGTCAAACAAAGGGATTTCAGCTTCACCTTTTTGTCCGCCTCTTTGCCAGTGCGGCGGTTCTATTAATTTTGCATTTACCCACACAGCACTGTTCTTATTATCCCATTCGCCAACAGGTGGTGAATCGGTAGCCGTTGAACGGGAAAAATTATTGAATCCTATCCAGAAATCTTTAGTTCCTTCTTCATCGGCCCAGATTTTTGTAATGGCATAATAAGTACTGCTGTCCCTGGGGTTTTTTAAATGAGATGAAATCATTGGGTGCCAAAAATGCCGCAGCCAGATAGTGCCGCCATAAACTGATAGATAATTGTCCGGCTGAGCGGTATCTGCAAATAATTTTGATTCGGGGATAAGAACAGTTTCCGTTTTACCTTTGTTGTCAAATGGCCCGATCAATTTCCATTCAATATTACTTTGCTTTACATAGGGGAACGGCAAATTTTTAAAGTATAACGCTTTATGTTCAAGTAGCCGATTTTCAAATTCAACAAATGCGCTGTATCGCTCAGTACCCGGCATCCCAATATCTGATAAATAATTTTTCCATCCCTTGCCCTGCCAGCATCTTTCCGCAAATGCAAGCATAACAGAATAAACAGCATTCATTGTCACAAGGTCTTCTTCTTTATTTACCCTCCTGTCTGGCCAGTTGCAAAGTATAGCCCCCAAATGATCCGCGTTGCCAGTGGCTGCATCACAGACCTGGTGATTGAAAACCGTTACTACCCCGTCTATCGGATCAAAATGATTTAAATACAAGTGACGTGAATCAATTGCTGGAAATCTATTCTTCGGCTTTATATTACCATTCCACATTTGTAAAATCGTTCCTTCAGGAAGATTGCCACCGGGGTCCCATGCCATTATTTTTTTACCGGATGACTCCAACTGATTCACCATTGCCGGGATGAAATTGTTGTCTGTTATTCTTACCTCGTCGCCGCCAATGTGCACATAGGGAACATCCAGTTCTGTGCATATTTCAATTAAAATATTTTTACAAATCTTCGTCCCTTCCTCAGTTTGCATATCCACTCCCATTGCTCTTTTAAATGCTGCACTGTGCCCGGGCATATCAATTTCCGGAATAAGGGTTATATATCTTTCCCTGCAATAAGCTATCAATTCTCTCATTTCATCCAGTGAATAATACTCACCGGGATTACGGAGCATGTTCCTGCTATCTGTCAGTTGCGGGTATTGTTTACTTTGCAAACGCCAGGCAATATCTTCTGTAAGATGAAAATGAAAAATATTCAGTTTGTAAGCAGCCATTACATCTATTTGCTGTTTCAATTGCCTGATAGACTGGTAATTCCGGCCAACATCCACCATATATCCTCTCCATGAAAAAGCTGGCCAGTCTGTAATTTCACAGGCATCGATCATGGCAGCATCTCTCATTAATTGTTTCAGCGTTTGAATACCATTAAAAATGCCATGAAGACTATTTGCTGAAATCAAAATCCTTTTTTCAGTTACTTCCAATTGATACGCTTCATTTTGAAACAAAGGGGTAGTCATTTTTTTAATTTGCAGTTCGATCACCGGCCGATTGGTTTTTTCTTTCTGAATGATTGGCACCTGCCATCCTTTATTATCCAGGTATTGCTGCAAAAAAACGGCTTCATTTAGCAAACTATCATGAGATATCTTTATCTCTTTAACATTGTATAATTTAAAATAACCCTGGTTCCATTTTAACTGTTGTGGCAGAGGCATCAAGGAAGGTTTTGTTTGTACTCCGTAAATGAACGGATAAACCAGGTGCTTCCATAATAAATAACCTTCACCCTTCAAATGCAGGCCGTCATTACTTAGCTCAGGTTTCAACTTTCCTTCATCATTACAAAAAGCAGCGTGTAAATCAATAAAAGTGAAATGGTTTTCCGATGCATGTTTGCTTAAAGCATCATTCAATTCCTCTACCTGTTTTGATTTAGCCGTATGGCCGGGAAACTTGTTGTAAATACCATTAACCGGCAAAATACTTTGGATGAATAATTTGGTGGCAGGTGTTTGCTGCCGCAAATAATGAGCAATCCAGAATATATTTCTAATAATACTGTCCGTTGATATTCCCCCTGCCAAATCATTTATGCCAATCATTAAAAAAACTTTGGCTGGTTTTCCCTTGGCTACCTCCCCCATCCGGGCTAAAACTCCAGCTGAAATATCGCCGCTAATACCCCGGTTTTTTATTGCAGGGTCAGAAAATAATTCATCCCACTCTCCACCATCCGTAATACTGTTGCCAATAAAAACAATATCGTCTTTTGTTTTGGGTAATAATTTAAAAAGGGTCACCCGTTGATGATAATAGGTGGAGAAAATGCTATCGGCATATTGTGGCAATTGCGCCTGGGCTGAAGACGCCAGTCTTATTGATGCAAGCAAAAAAAATAAAAAGCATTGTTTGTTTTTTACAATTAAATGACGCATAGTTTTAATTAATATATTTAGTTAACGGGAGGTGGTTGAATAAAAATTTTCTTCGCTTCTTTACCATCATATTGCTTTATCAATTGAAGAAAATCTTTTTTTTAGTTTCACTATTTTTTTTTGATATTTTTTTGAGCTGCCTGTTGTCTGCAGTAAAACTCTATAATTAAGATCAGATAAGGGCTGTAAAGCAATTTTCACCTTGAATCTTTATTCATTTTTGATTTCTTTTTAGTATGTGCAGGAAACGCAATTATTGATAACCAATAAAGCTTTCTAATAATTTTCTTTTTCGAATTTTTATTTATTGGGGGTCGACTATGAAATATGTTAGCACTTTTAAATTCACCGCTTTCGCCTCCACAGCCTCCGCCCGGATGCCTCTGGTGGGACGGGGGCGGGGCTACGTAGCAGGAACGCGAATCATACCGTTAGTGAATGCTTTCCAGGAAGAGTTCTTCAACCTTTATTTCCATAATCCTTTTTTTGTCCCAACAGTCAAAAGGCAAAATTGCCGGTATTCCTTTTCTGTAAAGGCCTCGGGCGTTTTCTTGCAGGCACTATCTGAGTTCTCCAATTCCTTTGGATGTGCTTGCAGATCGAAGCATTTCAACTAATTTACTTTTTTATAAAAGCGAATTAGCTTATATGTTTTTGTTTTTATACCAAAGTGCGGCGAAACGGAATGTTCGCTACTTTTATAGTAATGATAATAGAGGGCCTTGCGATCTCCCTGGCGACACAGGTTGCCCAATACCATTTTGCCAAATTACCATTATCATCCAGCAAATACTTTTCACAGGTCACGATTTGGTTAAGTAATAAAGTTCAACTTTTTCCTCTTATGGCTATCAGGTATTGAACAATCTCCTTAACAGCCGAATCAGGAATTGGAGCCCCAAAGGATTTTTGCATTTTTGTTACAAGGGCCATCCATGTTTTTTCAGAAAGGTTTGGCTGCATTTGTATATACCGTGCCGAGTGGCAACTAATGCAATTACTTTGAAAAGTAGTATAACCAGGCGCTTCAGGAAGTTTTGTTACAGCACTGTTGAGGCCTGTCGGTTTGGCAACAGTGGCGCTTTCATTTTTATTGTTTGCCTGGCTGCAGGAAATAAAAAAACGTGCAACTAAAAAAAATAGTATAATAATTTTTAACCTGGCTTTTTTCATAGTTATTCAGCTTTTAATCGTAGTGTTTCAATTTCGTTGCGCATATACCCGCTATGGTTCCACTGGTGTATTGGTTGTGTTTCTCCTTTTGTATTAGTGGCTTTCGCCTGCAACGTATAATCTCCTTTTTGTGAAGGGGTAAAATTATAGTGCCAGCGTCGCCAGGAGTATTTACCCAAATCAGCATCGAGTTTTGCGGGGTGCCAGGTTTTACCACTATCTTCTGACAACTCCACTTTAGTAATACCATATCCTGCATCAAAGGCTAGCCCCTGTATATCTTTTTGACGGCCAACTGTAATTACTTCGTTTGGTTCAGGTGATACAAACAAGGAACGAATATTCATTTTACTAATGGGTTC
>JBDTVX010000278.1:0-8025 GCA_040007015.1 Ferruginibacter sp.
CCCGGGCAATGTATAAATCAAGATCGCCGTCCTTATCTGCATCAAACAAAATGGCTCCCATATCCTGGAATTGTTCGCCACCGGTTTCACTTGTTGTTGTCAGCGAACGTTGAAAAAAAGATCCATTTTTTTGTTGCAAAAGAACGCTTGCACCGAAAGAGGAATTTCCACCAACAACAATATCATCTAACCCATCATTGTTTACATCACCCGAAGCCAGCGAAGGCCCATATTCTGAAAACTTATGCGGTAATAATCTTTGAATATTAAAATCGATATAATCTATTTGCGAATGAACAAAATGGATGCCTAAAGAGTCGGTGATTTCTTTAAACAAAGTGTTTTGGGCAAATACAGGCATGCTCCAATTGTATTGAGTTCGCGCGTTCTTTTTATCAACTGCTATGATTTGATCAGGGGCAACATTTTTTATCGATTGTTTGCTTCCATCCGGCCATTTCACAACCAGGGAATCAATCATTTTAGTATCACCAAAACCAAAATGTGGATTGAGTTGAATAGATGATAAATAACCACGATAAGGCGTTTGCTCGTACACTTGTTTATTGCTGCCATAATACAATTCAACCCATGCGCCAAGACCGTTTAAGTTTAAAGAATCACCCGAGAGTTTTACTGATAGATAATGTTTGTTTGCTGGCTTTTCATCCATCAAGGTATTCTTATAAAGTGAAGCCTCATCATTGATATTATTTACGATCATATCCAGGTCGCCATCATTATCAAAGTCTGCGTATGCCGCCCCGTTTGAAAAGAAACCTTGTCCAAACCCCATGCATTGGTCACATTGTCAAACCTGCAATTGCCGACATTTTGAAAGGCATAATTGTGAAGTTTAACCTGCGGTATCTGGGCCAATGTAGCTGACAAAGATCCGGTTGGCGGGGCTTCCATGCGAAACATGATAAAGTCATGGTCTGTTACATCCCTGGGAAAGCCATTTGTTATAACCAGGTCTCTTAAACCATCGTTATCAAAATCGGCAACAAGCGGTGTCCAGCTCCAGTCAGTCTGCGACATGCCTGAAAAAAATCCCACATCAGCAAATGCAGGATCGCCTATAGAATCATTTGCATTAACTCTTGGCCCGTTATTTATTTGTAATGAATTGCGCACGTACTGTAACTGGTATTTAAAATTATCATAGAAGAAAAAGGTCTGGTAACTATTGGACCCAAGCATCATCTTTTTACGATAATTATCTTCGGGGTTCATATCAAGTTCTACTATATCAGAAAGGCCATCGTTATTGATGTCGATCACATCCTGACCCATTCCATTGGCGGATGTATGCTTAAAATACGATGCTGCCTTATCAGTAAATGTTCCATCACGATTGTTGATATACAGCAGATCATTCGAAATAAAATCATTGCTCACAAATATATCTTTCCAGCCATCTTTATTGATGTCGGCAATCGTTGCTGCATGTCCGTAGCCTTCAATAGTAAGACCCGCTTCTTTTGTAACATTTGTAAATACGGGATGATGCAATGAGCTGTTCATGTCGTTGCGATAAAGCCTCCCGGTGCTGGGGAAAGACCCATCTGTAATTTTGATTTTAAACTTAGCCGGATTTATATCGGGCAGGATTTGATTTACCACTATATATACATCCAGGTCACCGTCGTTATCATAGTCAAAAAAATTAGCCATAGTAGAATGCGTGGTATCATCCAATCCATATTCAGCAGCCATATCTTTAAAAACAGGTATTTTGTTTTTATCAAGTCCCTGGTTAATGTAAAGGAGGTTCTTTCTTTTTTCCGGATTATGATCCATGGATGCACAAACATACATATCCATCCACCCATCGTTGTTGATGTCAACTACAGCAACACCCCTGCTCCATTTGCCATCACCGCTTACACCTGCAGTTTTCGTAACATCCTCAAACTCCATATTTCCTTTATTCAAATAAAGTTTGTTCGATACAAGGCTCCCTGTAAAATAAATATCCTGCAATCCATCATTGTTAAAATCGCCCATGCCTACGCCACCGCCGTTATAAAGGTTGGTAACATCGATGGGGTTGATAGAATCACTTTCAACAATCTTATTATTAAAATCAATTCCCGATTTTGCAGGCGATACCAATTGAAACAGGGCTGTTTTCTTTTTACATGAAATACAGCCAATTGAAATAACTATAATAAAAACGCAGTGAATACATTTCATACCAATCGCTTTATCATTAATTATTTGGGAGGCCTATTGCGTCGATGGTGGAGGCAGTTTTGTACCCCAGGTTTTATTCGGCTTTGCTCCCATCACAAATACGAGGTTGCCACCCTTCATTAATTCATCCCTGTACATCCAGCAATTATTTAAAGCCCGGCCGTTCCATCGTGCAGACTGGATGTACATATTTTCATCGCCATTATTTGTAGTTCTGATAATCAGCTTCTTCCCATTGCCCAGCCGGACAGTTGCCTTAGTAAAGATCGGACTACCAATTTCTATGATTGGCCTTCTATCAGTAAATCCTTTTACATCAAACAAGCCAAGCGCTGCCATTACATACCAGGAACCAAGCTGGCCCTGGTCCTCATCCTGTCCGTAGCCGTAACCGTGTATAGGCTCCGTGCCGTAAAATTCATTGCAGATTTCCCTCGTCCATTTTTGTGTAAGCCATGGCTGACCTGAGAAGTTGAACAACCAACTGATATGAAGATCAGGCTGGTTGCCGTGGTTGTAAACAGATTTTATTCCAGCAAATGCATTGACCTCTTTCCCTCCACCGAAGGAATATTTTTGTGCAGTATCAAATAACGTATTCAGGCGTGAATTGAATTCAGCCCTGCCTATTTTATTAATGAGGCCAGCAGGATTTTGCGGAACATAAAATGTATACTGAATGGCATTGCCTTCCTGAAAACCACGCCACGGCTGGTAAGGATCAAATTTATCAATGAATGCACCTTTAGCATTTTTTGGATGAATTAATTTTTCTTTCGGATCAAAGATCATTGACCACCCGTTGGAATATCTGATCAGTTTTTTATAGTCTTCCCGGTGGCCTAAAGATTTTGCCATTTGTGCAGCAGCAAATGTGCTGAAGCTGTATTCAAGCGTATGCGAAGCTGCAAATTGTGAGCCTGTACTGTTTGTTTCATTTTCTTCAAGATTGGGTGAATAGCCCTTATCCAGGAATGCTTTCAGATCTGTTTTTCCAGACCCAACCGGACGGTCTTTAAAGCCGAGTTCATTTTTTTTAACAGCTTCATAAGCCAATTTAATATTATAATCACGCAGGCCTATATTGTAAGCAGCGGCGATGGTTAAGCCAACAAAGTTGGTACCCACACCCGAAACAAAATTACTGTTGGCTATGCCGTCCCCAAACCAACCTCTTTGTTTATATATTTCCAGTTGTGTTTGTACAAAGCTGGTATAATGTTCGGGGTAAGAGAGCGCCCATAGTTGGGTTAAGTTCCAAAAGGCGCCCCAGATAGCATCTGTATTATAAAAATCATATTTAAAACGACCATTCGATGTAGCAGGCAGACGCCCGATCGTTCCATCCTGTTTGGGATAATCGCCATTTACATCACTGGCGATGCCCCTGCCCAGCAAAGCATGAAAAAGGCCGGTATAAAATTTTACTTTATCGTTCTCATTGCTTCCTTCTATTGCAAGTTTGCTCAATTCCAGCTGCCATACCTTTGCTGCCTGCTCACGGGCCTTTTCGAACGAAAGAGTTGCAGCTTCCTTCATTAAATTTTGCCTGGCATTTTCAACGGAAGTATAGGATAGACCAACCTTCAATTCAATAACATCCTTATCGTTGGTACTGTACTCAAGGAACAGTCCGGCCCCTTTACCTTTAGAAGCGCTGCTGTTTTGCTGAATGCCCGACGCATCGAAAGCTCCTGTTGACAAAGGTTTGCGGCTAACCTCTCCCCAGAAGTACATAGCAACCCGGCCGCCGGCATCATATTTCTGTACATATTTTGGATTGGTTATTACAAAGCCTTCAAAGTGAGTCTCGTCGGTCATGCTAATAGAAGCATTCGTAACGGGCCCGCTTTCGCCCTGCACATTTCCGATATCAAGAATGATCCTTGACTGATCACTTTTTGGAAAAGTGTATTTGTGAAAACCTACATGTTTTGTGGCCGTTAATTCAGCTGTGATCCTGTAATCATCCAGCAACACTTTATAATAACCAGGTTCTGCTATTTCATTCTTTCTGTTAAATCGCGACCGGTACCCTTCACCCGGTTGTTCCAGGTCACCTGGCACAACTTTTAGAGGCCCGGTAGCCGGCATAACGGATACACCACCAACCTGCCACTCATGAAAATGCACAAAGCCTTCAATGGAATTATGACGGGCATCATAACCCACCGCCTCCCACCCGGAGGGGTTACCATAATGACCATTGGTCGATGGGGCTAACTTTGCCATTCCATGAGGCATTGCGGCAGGCGTATAAAAAAACCACCGGCTATGGGCTGTGCCGATATTAGGATTTACATATTTCGAAATATTTTGTGCATTCAAGCCAAAAGGCAACAAAAAAATATACAGAAACGGGTTGTATAATTTGCAGAAAGTTTTCATGTTGATGGAATTCAAAACCTGTTTAGGAAATCATGAATTTAATTTGAGATGAGCAACCGATTTATTTAAAGTGATATCCACTATTTTTTTATAATATAGCAAATTTAATCGTCTTGAATTTGCAAACGTACCCTGTAGTTTGCGTAGCAAGGTTTACCCCCAGGGAAGGATCAATAGATTCACAGGAAATATTTGGAAAAAACCGGTGTTGTTTTTATTGATTTGCCTGCAAAGGTCTATCATTTTTTTATATCAATCGGGTAAATTAATTTATTTTCTTAAATAGCCCAGGTTTTATTAAATGGATCTATCGCCATATCGGTCACAAAGCTTTCCCGGTAGAGAACGTGCTCTGAAGATGCAATCTTCAGCGTGTTGCCAATATTGCCGGCCAGGCGAACCATAGAACGCACCACAATAATTCCATACTCTCTTTTAAGCTCTGTAGTAGCCTGCCGAATTGTATTTCCAGGCATACCTGATCTGTAGCTGGTGCAACTTCATTTGGAAAGAAACCACCATCCCAACAGCAGACTGGTTCGGGAATAACAGGCCTTTGGACGGAAGGCTCATCTTAAATGATCCTGATTTCATTTTATCAATAATTGCAGAATGTAATTCAGATACTGAGGGATCCGGCCTATACATCAAAACCCACTCCCTGTTGGGTTTCATGATTGCACATTTGGCTGCTTCCATTGCAATTATAAAAACACTTAATGTGCCTGCATCGTAATATTGTATATTTCTCCCTGGTTTTACAGGTTTTGTTGCCGTAACGGTTCGCAGTGCCGCCCTTACTTTTATTGCCCTTTTTCATCTCCCTGCATTAAAGCAGTATCCCCAACAATATCAGTAAATATGACTGCATCCCGCTGCCTCATTCATCTTTTTCATTGTGTAATTTTTTACTACTATCTAAAGCTCAATTTGCGGATCCATAAACTGAATCCAATGGTGAAACATTTTCAAAGTAGCGGTATCAGAAGTACTTCAATCCCATTAAAGCCAGGAAGATTATTAGAATATTAAAGTTCAATAACTTCATGTAAAAAGGTAAAATATATTAGGTTACCTTTAATAAATTATTACCACAAGTATTCCAATTTATTGTAGCATTTATCTTTAATAAACCTCCTTAATAACATGCAACCTGGATTAATTAATCCATTAATAAATCATGAAAATCAAAATTTCAAAGTCGATCCTAAGCTGCCTGTTTGTGCTTGTATTAGGAAATTTGAGCGCGCAAACAAAAAATAACCTGGCTACTGAAGCAAAGATCCTGTCAATCATTAAAAAACTTACCATTGAAGAAAAGATAGCCTTGTTACACGCAAATGGGATATTCTCCACTGCGGGTGTAAAACGACTAGACATTCCCGGATTAATGTGTGATGACGGCCCGCTGGGCGTTCGTGAGGATGTCAGGGAGGGTTGGGGTTCGGCTAATCTGACTACCGACTCTGCCACTTTTTTCCCAAATGGTTCCGCATTGGCTGCAACCTGGAACCCGCAGCTAGCCTGGCGTTACGGGCATGATATGGGCGAAGAGGCGCGGGCAAGGAAGAAGTTTATCATGCTGGCACCCGCATTCAATATCTTACGTACACCACTATGCGGCAGAACTTATGAATATTATTCGGAAGATCCATTTTTAAATAGCCGCCTGGCTGTGGAAACTGTGAAGGGTATACAAAGCCAGGATATCGCTGCCTGTGTAAAGCATTATGCGGTAAATAACCAGGAAGTGGATCGTGGAGAAATAAATGTGGAAGTGGATGAGCGGGCATTGCGCGAGATCTACCTGCCTGCTTTTAAAGCTTCAATAACAGAAGGAAACGCCTGGACAATCATGTCGGCATACAACAAGTTAAGGGGTGCATATTGCTCTGAGAACGACTATTTACTTAATCAAATATTAAAAGGCGAGTGGAAATTCAAAGGCATCGTGATCAGTGACTGGGGTGGTACCCATAGTACGGTTAATGCTGCAAACAATGGTCTCGACCTTGAAATGGGTTCAAGACCACCTTACGAAAGTTACTTCTTTGCCGCACCCCTGTTGGAGGCTGTTAAGGCCGGAAAGGTAAACATGAAAGTAATCGATGATAAAGTGCATCGTATTTTATGGGTAATGTATCATACTTCCTTAAGCGATCATCCGCCTGCAGGTAAACTAAATACACCCGGGCACAGTAAAACAGTATATGATATAGCGGCTGAATCGGTAGTATTACTGAAAAATGAAAAGCATTTACTGCCCCTGAATACTTCATCTGTAAAAAGCATTGCGGTTATAGGCGACAATGCCACACGCACCTTTCATTTGGGTGGCTTTGGAGCAGGTGTAAAAACACGATATGAAGTGACTGCTTTAGCGGGCTTACAAAACAGGTTGGGTAAAACCGTAAGTATTAAATTTTCCCAGGGTTATTCTGGCGTTTACAAGCAACCCGGCAAAAACGGAGAGGCCGAAAATACCAGTCCCGATTCGGCTATGATTCAGCAGGCGGTATTGCTGGCAAAAAGTTCCGACATGGCAATTGTTTTTATTGGCGGAAACCGTGATTATGAAAGTGAAAGCCGTGATCGCAGGGACTTAAGCCTGCCCTTTGGCGAACAGTCACTCGTGGATGCGGTAACATCCGTCAATCCAAATACTATCGTGGTTGTAATTGGCGGGGCTCCGTATGATATCAACGCGATCAAAAAAAATAATCACACCATAGTTTGGTCATGGTATAATGGTTCCGAAAATGGTAATGCGTTGGCTGATGTGTTAACCGGGAAAATAAACCCATCCGGTAAACTTCCTTTTACCTTTCCTGAATCGCTTAACGAATCCCCTGCCCATGCCTTAAACGCTTATCCCGGCGAAAATCTGCAGGTAAATTATAAAGAGGGTATCCTTGTGGGATACCGCTGGTATGATACAAAAAAGATTGAACCGCTTTACTGCTTTGGTTACGGCCTCTCTTATACCGACTATGCCTATTCAGAATTAGGCGCCAATAAAAAAAGCTATACTCCCGAAGAAAATATCGTAGTTACCGTTAAGGTAAAGAATACGGGCAAATACAAAGGCAAGGAAACCGTGCAGCTATACGTAAGTAAGTCGGGCTCCATTGTTGACCGCCCTGAAAAAGAACTGAAAGCATTTAACAAAGTAATGATAACGCCCGGTGAAACAGCCAATATCAGGCTTAGTATCCCGGTTAAAGATCTTGCGTATTTTGATATTAAAACGATGAAATGGGTAGTGGAACCTGGTGAATACAAATTACTTGCAGGTGCTTCATCCAGGGATATAAAAGAAACCATTTCCATTACAATAAATTAATTCGAATTATTTTCTTTATAGGACATATTTGACTAAGAAGTTGGCTCGATTCCACCGTTCATTGCTTCGTTCACGATCTTGCTATCAACAAACTG
>JBDTVX010000279.1:0-8023 GCA_040007015.1 Ferruginibacter sp.
ATTTAATGACACATCCCGATACATCTATCATCCGTGCATGGCAGGGGCACAGGATTGAAGAAAAAGCGTTTTACGCCCTTAATGGATCTTTTACAATTGCAGTGGTGAAGCCAGGTGATTTTTTAAATCCTGCCGATGATGAAGTGCCGGAGTTTTTTAATTTATCGGCTGAAAATCGCAGTTTTTTACGTGTGCCAGGAGGCTGTTTTACGGGAATAAAAGCTACCACGGCCGGCGCAACCTTATTGGTACTTTCAGGATTGGATTTTATAGGGTCGAAAGAAGATGACTACCGCCAGCCGCAGGAACGATGGGTAGATTGGGAAACTATTTCCTGACAGAATAAATAAATTACAAAAAATTAACTCTTAATCAGCTATGTTAAAAATAGGTATTACCGGACAGGCAGGATTTGTTGGCTCACACCTTTATAATTTTTTAAATCTGCAGGAGGGCATATCCCTTATTAATTTCGAAAAGGGATTCTTTAATAACCAGGATCAGTTGCGCGGTTTTGTAAAGCAGTGTGACGTAATTATTCACCTGGCAGCAATGAACAGACACAACGATCCTGAAGTAATTTATAAAACAAACACGGGCCTTGTACAGCAGTTGGTTGATGCATTGGAATCGGAGGCTGCTGCCCCGCATATTATCTTCTCCTCATCAACCCAGGAGGAGCGTGATAATTTGTATGGCCGTTCTAAAAAAGAAGGCCGTGAGCTTTTTGAAAAATGGGCACTGAAAAATAAGGGGGTTTTTACAGGGCTCGTGATCCCCAATGTATTCGGGCCTTTTGGCAATCCTTATTATAATTCAGTAATCGCTACATTTTCGCACCGGCTTACACATAACGAAACGCCCGAGATTGAAGTAGATGGAACGCTTAACCTTATTTACGTAGCCGAATTGGTGGAAGTTATCTGGAAAAAAATCAAAGAGAAAACAAATGCGGCTGCCTGCATTGTGCCCCATACAACAACAATAAAAGTTACAGAAATACTGGCGCAGCTTCAGCGATTTAAAGCAGCATATTTTGAAAAAGCGATTTTCCCTGCATTGAACAGCCAGTTTGAGCTGAACCTTTTCAATACGTTCCGTAGCTATATCGATCACCAGGCTTTTTTTCCCTTTTTTCTCACCAAAAATACGGATGAAAGGGGTTCCTTTGTTGAAACAGTAAAATTGGAAATAGGTGGCCAGGTTTCTTTCTCCACCACTAAACCTGGAGTTACACGCGGTAACCATTTTCATACACGTAAAATTGAACGCTTTGCGGTCATTAAAGGTAAGGCACGCATTGAATTAAGAAAAATAGGGGATAGTAAAGTACTGTCATTTGACCTGGATGGCGATAAGCCGTCATTTGTAGATATGCCGGTATGGTATACGCATAATATAACCAATACAGGCGATGAAGAATTGTACACCATATTTTGGATCAATGAGTTTTTTAACCCTGCAGATCCCGACACTTTTTTTGTGCCGGTATAAAAATTATCCAATGAATAAATACTATTAATTAAAACGCTAAAATAGCTGGTCTCTTTAAAGATAGCAATTGAGAATATCTATCAAAAAAAACTGGCAACTATATTGTTAAAAGGTATAACGGATAACTGAATGACAACCACAACAAGCCCCCGGCTAAAAATAATGACCATTGTTGGTACACGGCCCGAAATAATAAGGCTATCAAGAACAATGGCACTGCTGGATATATATACGCAACAGGTAATTGTACATACCGGGCAAAATTACGATTATGAACTCAATGAGGTATTTTGGACCGAACTTGAATTGCGTAAACCTGACCATTTTTTAAATGTAGATGTAAGTTCGCTCGGGGCAACTATCGGTGATATCATGCGCAGGTCGGAAGAAGTGATGCTGTTAGAAAAGCCAGACGCAGTGCTGGTTTTAGGAGATACCAATTCATGTTTAGCTGCCTACATAGCAAAAAGGCTCAGGATACCTGTTTTTCATATGGAGGCTGGCAACCGCAGTTTCGATTTTAATGTTCCGGAAGAAATTAACCGAAGGATAATTGACCATATTGCCGATTTTAACCTGGTATATACCGAACACGCCCGCAGGCACCTCATAAGTGAGGGATTGCTGCACCGCAGGATCTACCTTACGGGTTCGCCCATGCAGGAGGTACTAACCTATTACATGGAAAAAATTAAGAGCTCCACAATCCTGGATACACTGAAGCTTACCAAAAAGAAATTTTTTGTTGTTTCAACACACCGGGAAGAAAATGTAGATTCGCCTGAAAATTTACGAAAAATAATTACGGTGTTAAACCTGTTGGCCGGGCAATACAATGTGCCGGTAATTGTTTCTACACACCCACGTACCCGTAAGAGGATGGAACAGATAACCAATTTAGAGATGGATGAGCGTGTACAATACCTTAAACCTTTTGGTTTTTTAGATTATGTAAATCTCCAGGTGAATGCGCTATGCACCCTATCCGACAGCGGCACCATCAGTGAGGAAAGCGCCATGCTGTCTTTTCCTGCAATTAGTTTGAGGCAATCGATGGAACGGCCGGAAGCGCAGGATGCAGGTACCATAATACTTACAGGCTTTGAACCTGCCATTGTAATGAACGCGATTGGCACGGTTATAGATGAATTTTCAAACACTAATAATTATACAAAAATAGCCGAAGACTATCTGATCCCCAACACTTCGTGGCGCGTATTAAAATTAATTTTGGGCAATACCAAATTAAGTAACAAATGGTGGGGAATAAATTAAACATGGACTATATTTTAATTACAAATTCAAATTTCCCTGGCGGTGGCGCCAGCGCAAATTATCTTAATCTTTTTTGTAAAGGCTTAAAAATTAATGGAGATAATATTAAAGTATTATTACTTACAGGTTTTACTTTCGGAAAGTATGGTACCGAACACAAACGAAAAAATATTACAGAAGACGGGGTGTCATTCTGTTACCTGGGGTCAATAAACAGACCTAAAAATTTCTTTCCAAAAATTTTAGATGAATTCGTGAGTTCTTTTAACCTTATTCCACAATTGTTTTCAATTATTCCAAAAAGGAAAACTACAAAACTGTTGATATACAATAGCGAATTCCATTCCAATATCATCATTTATTTATTTGCCAGGTTATTCTTTATAAAAATTGTCACTTTTGTTCCTGAATATTATGGCAAATATGTATTTGAGGGATCATTCCTCAGGAAACTTAAATGGTATGGTTTTTTGTTTAATTTTTGGGTTATTAATAAATTGTCCTATAAGCTCATAGTTTTTAGTCATTATTTAAAAACACAATATATCAACCAGGGAATTAGTGAATCAAATATCATCGTACAGCCTAATCTTACTGATTTTGATTATTGGGAAATAAAAAATTCAATTGTCAATTATACACTCGGTTATAGTGGTTCACCATCAATTAAAGACGGGTTGCACGATTTATTTAAAGCAGTAAGTATATTAAAAAAAGATGGCATTCATGCATCATTAATGGTTATCGGCGACACTCCTAATGGTCATAGCCTGTTGCCAGACCTTAAAGTGGAATGTGAAAAATTAAATATTACCGAAAATGTTTGTTTCAGTGGTTTGGTAGAATTACCTGAAGTCAAAAGGTTATTGTCAGAGTGTAAGATACTTACTTTAACCAGGCCGTCCACGGTACAAACACAGGCCGGTTTTCCAACCAAGCTGGGTGAGTATTTTGCTTCCAAGAAAAAAGTATTGGTTACCAATTTTGGTGATATTGAAAAATATTTTACAAAAGGAAAGGACCTTGTAATTGCTGAAAGCGGCAACGTAGAGGATATCGCTCAAAAAATTAAATGGATGATTCAAAAAGATGCCGATGCGGAAATTATTGCCCATGCAGGTTATCACCGGGCAAAGCTATTACTCGAATATAAAAGCAGTATTAAAAGGATCGCGGCAATTATCGGTTAAACGATATTCTGTCTGGTTTTTTAATAACGTATGGTTAGTGTGGTAAATAACTGGCTATGTTGCCAACATCGCAAAATGATAAAATTTTAATGTAATGGCCGGAGTTTCCGGATATGTTTTTTTTATTTTATAAGGAAAAAAGGATTATTTGAAAATATACTTCTTTTAATTATTATTGCAGGTTTTAACCCGGGTTTGATCTTAAATATATTAACTTTTATGAATTATTACCCGTAATCAATTAAAACTTCCTGTACCCGATTTAAAATGTTGCGCGCACATTTACCGTTGCTATCTGAACAGAAGCTAACATTCAATAAATATCAGGAAATATAGTAATATCAATAATAAAAAAAATAATATGGGTTGCGGTCGGAATTTTGTTCCTGGAGGGTTTTTTAATGGTGACAGTTGGAATGCATCCCGTTCCGTTCAGGCGGGCTTCCAGGCTTGTAATACTTTTCGTGCGTCTGCCCTACCATTCGGATTTGTAGCAATACCTACAAATTCATTGCAATAGCTTTACAAAATATGCGTTCTAAATATATATAAAAGATTAAAACAGAATTTAAAATAAATATTGATTAGTTAAAATAAACTCATTGAAAATAATTATCGTAAACTACCGCTTTTTTATTTCAGGTGGTCCGGAGAGGTATCTTTTTAATATTATCGAGCTATTACAAAAAAAGGGGCATATCGTAATTCCATTTAGCATAAAACACAACAAAAATGAGCAAACTACCTATGAACGCTATTTTTTAGACCCTATTGGTGATGGGAACGAGGTATATGCAAGCGAATATGACAAAACCAACATTAATACGCTTGCAAAAACAGTGAGCAGAATGTGGTACTCTGTTGAAGCAAAAAGAAAGCTTGAAATATTAATTAAAGATGTTGACCCCGACCTGATATATGTATTGCATTACCAAAATAAGATTTCCCCCAGCATTTTTGATGCAGCAATCAAATTTAATGTACCGGTAGTACACCGGATATCGGATTTTGGCCAAATATGTGCAAACTCCTTATTGTTCCGCCCCAGGCAAAAAGACCTTTGTGAAAGATGTCTCAATGGAAGTAAATGGAACGCCGTAAAAAATAAATGTGTCCAGGATTCTTATGTATACTCCGCGATAAAAGCCATGTCGCTGGTTATTGCGGAACGGGTAGTGGACGTTAAATCAAAAATAAGCGCATATGTAATACCATCTTCATTTACATTGCATAAGCTGGCCGAATATGGGCTTGATAGGAAAAAACTTTATCACATCCCTACTTTTTTTAACACCGGGATCCTTGAGGGATCTGCCATTAATTTATATCTGCCCTTTGCGCTATATATCGGAAGAATAGTTCAGGAAAAGGGGTTGTTCACCCTTATCAGTGCTTTTGTAAATACAAATTTTAATCTGAAGATTATTGGATTTTCTGACAGTGCTTACCAGCAGGAACTTGAAAAATATTTAGAAGGTAAGCAACATAACATTGAATTTTTGGGTAGAAAAACTTTTGGAGAAATTGCTCCCTATTTGCAAACATGTGCTTTCACCATTGTGCCATCTGAAACCTACGATAATTTCCCAAACAGTATTCTTGAAAGTTATGCTTACAAAAAACCGGTGATCGCAACTAATTTAGGCAGTCTGAGAGAAATGGTTGTTGATCGCGAAACCGGGTTGTTATTTAATATGCAGGACGTTGCCGATCTGCAGGAAAAAATTGCTTTTTTATTAAATGATCCGGGTTTGTGCGAGCAATACGGAATTAATGGATATATTAAATTACAGGAAGAATTTGGTGCTGAAAAGCATTATCAAAAGCTTATGAAAGTTTTCAACAGCGTTTTAAAAAATGGAGAGAAAGAAATAAAAACGATTAAAGACAATATCCGGCAATAACATGTTAAATTCTTAGGGCAGGATCTCAGCACTCTTACTCATTGAATGTTCATAAACGGAATTGATAATAAAGTTTTACAGTATATTTTGATTTATGATTTCCATAAAATACCAGGCAGTGGCGCTACGAAAAAGTACATGAAAAATGAAAATGATCTCAAATTTAGTGATGACTAAATTCGCAGGTAAGCTGCCAGGTCGCCTTAATCCTGGCGATTCAGGGCAAAGAAAATTATTGCCCGGGTAAATATCACTCGAATAAGGAAAAGGGGAAAACAAGTTGTAGGCCTTAAAAATAAAACCAACCAGATTTTCTAATGCCGGGGAATTAACTTACCTGGAATTTAAAAGATCAGGCTGTCATTATAAAACAAATTTAAAATCTTTAACTAAACAAATATTGATGAACAAAAAAAAGATATATATAGCCGGTGCCGGTGGAATGTTGGGAGAAGCATTCTATCATGGGTTTAAAGATGAGTATGAAATTAAATGTACCGATAAGGATGTCAACGAAAGCTGGCTTTCTTTTTTAGATTTCAGAAACCTGGATGCCTATAGGAAAGATGTTGTTGATTTTAAGCCCGACTACCTGTTTCACCTGGGTGCTTACACCAACCTTGAATATTGTGAACAGCATGCAGAAGATACGTATGCCACCAATACCATGGCAGTGGAAAACGCAGTGTATCTCGCCAACGGGTTAGACATTCCTTTACTATACATTAGTACTGCCGGTATCTTTGATGGGAAAAAGGAATTGTATGATGACTGGGATATTCCAAATCCGTTGGGCGTATATGCAAGGTCCAAATATATGGGCGAAAGGTATGTGGCGGAAAATGCAAGGCGATTTCTTATTTGCCGTGCCGGGTGGATGATGGGTGCAGGCCCGAAGAAAGACAAGAAATTTATACAAAAACTGATGAAGCAATTGAAAGATGGAAAGAAGGAATTATTCATTGTGGATGATAAGGATGGCACTCCTACTTTTACCCAGGATTTTGCAAAAAATGTAAAAGCACTTATTCAGCACGAATATTGGGGATTGTATAATATGGTGTGTGGCGGGCAAACCAGCCGGTTGGAGGTAGCAGGGGAGTTACTTGTTTTATTGGGGCTAAAAGATTCAGTAAAAATCACAACTGTAAATTCTGATTATTTCAAAGCCGAATATTTTGCGGAAAGACCTCCCTGCGAACGGCTGGTCAACCGAAAGCTTGAAATAAGAAACCTGAACCTCATGCAGGACTGGAGAGTGGCATTGAAGGAATATATTGGAAAGTATTACCAGGGATACCTGGATTAAGCAAATAGGAAGATTCTCAATATCAGCATTGATGGGTTTTGATCAAAACCCTGGCATAGGAAGAGTAAATAATTACTGCCAGGATTTCCTGGAAAGAGATACTTAAAATGGATAATAAAATGCTTCGAATAGCTGCTTTTGGTTTTAGAACCATACCTCCATCCAAAGGGGCAGCTGGCGCTGATAAGTTTGCAATGGAATTATTCCCAAGGCTGGTTAAAAAGGGGCATTCCGTGCTTGCATATAACAGAAGGTATCCGGATATATATGTGAACGTGGATGAATATAAAGGTGTAAAAATAAAAACTTTTAAAACAGTGAGGAGGAAAGGGTTTGACACTTTTTTGCATTCATTCAAATGTACATTTGATATTATTGTTAATAATACTGCCGACATTGTGCATATTCAAAATGGAGGCAACAGCATATGGGCATTGCCTTTGCGCATTTTTGGTAAAAAAGTTTTCATTAGCCAGGACGGTATTGACTGGAAACGCGATAAATGGCCCTGGTATGGAAAGATCTATCTAAAACTATCTTCTTATATCAGTGTTTATTTCTCCAACGAAATCATATTTGATAATGTAATCGCAAAAAGGTTTTTTGAAAAAAAATTCAAAAAGCATTTTAAGTTTATTCCGTTTGGGAGTGAAGTTGATGAGGTATTGGAAGATGACACCATATTGAAAACCTATGGTCTTAAAAAGAACGAATACTATTTGTTTGTAGGCAGGTTTATTCCGGATAAGGGATTGCATTATTTGATTCCGGCATTTATAAAATCTAAGTCAGAAAAAAAACTTGTTTTGGTCGGAGGATCCCCTAACCCTTCGCTGTATGAGCAGGAGTTG
>JBDTVX010000280.1:0-7998 GCA_040007015.1 Ferruginibacter sp.
CCGGCTTGGCCTTAAAGGCAAAACCCATACCCAGGATATAACCCATGGCTTCGCGTAATGCTTCGTTGCTTTTGAACTGGGGATTGGTATTGATGTCGGCATGTACTTCCATGTCCACATCATACAATGTAAAGAGATCGCATAGCTCGTACGCAATTTCAATACTTTTGGCTACTTCTACCAGCATGCGCTCCTTGATACTGTATTTTAATAAAGTTTTTTCATTATGGATAAACATAAATCCTCCGTGACCTTCCCGCAAAAACACAATAACGGTGGCAAATTCGGTCTCTTTACCCTTTACCTGGCTGTCGGTTCCAATACAAACTTTTAGATGATAACCTGCTTTTGTTTCTCTTTTAATAGTTTCCTCCACCGCTGATTTGATGGGTAGTTGAATGGGGTCACCATTGAATTTTCTCCATAACATATAAAATGGGGTTTTTTAAAGTTACGGAAATAATGAATCCGACAAGCAGGAATTACGGTTGTAATGATAATTTAGTCTTATAGATGCCTGTTTTTACTGAGTAACAGCGGTAAGTTGTGTGATGATAAGAATTGAAGATATCCCTAACCGTTAGTTAAAACTCCGGATTTAAAATCGGTGAGACTTACAATAAAAAAGGGCCAGTCCCTTACGCCGGCCCTTTACATTCAGAATTCTACCTTACAGTTTTATAATTCGTTCTGTTTGTTTCTGATCGCTGCTCAATAATTGCAATACATACATTCCCCCAGGCAGGAGGCTTATATTTAATTTATTAAACCCTGCCCTACCGATCCCCCTTGCAATCGCATGGCCATTTACATCGCTTACCTTATACTGATAATTCTCTTCCGCATTAATAGTAATTTCATTTTGTATAAATGTGGAAACTTTGAATGGTTTTCCTTGCTTGCTTACCCTTTTTAGCATGATGGTATTGGAATAAACGGTTTGGTTTAAAACGGAAGCTTTTATACGATAATACAAATCATTTTTTTGAAATGGTGTATAAGTAAAGTTATGGGATACCCCATTGCAAGTATTAACTGTATTGAAATGCATATTATCCGTTGACGACTCCAGGATGATCGATTGAATGGGTTCATCGGATATGATATCCCAGTTGAGGCGATGCCTATTATTATCAGCCGCACCTTCCAGTACTACATTGTGTATCGGTAAAATACCAACGGCTGACGAGCTGATAGAATAGGAACCCAAACTTCCGTAATCATCTACATTACTATTACCTGCTCCATCGATCAGCATATAATAAACGCCTTTATTTAGTATGGTATCTGCCGCTACTTCCATTGTTGCAGCAGGATCAAAAGTTCTTATTAATATTTTGGATGAGTTATACAGCGACATTTTCACATCCAGGTTGGCCCCCTGGAAATTTTCGTCTACACTAAAGGGTTTGACGTAGATGTGAATTACTGAATTTTGCGCTAAGGTAAATGTGAATGCATCCTTGTCTGTACTGGTTGAAATAATACCACCAATAGGGTTGCCGGATATTGCAAATAACGCGGGGTTATTATTTATATCATCGCTGTAATCATCTGCCCGGTAAGTAAAACCATTTTGAGTGGTGATGATGGAAAGATTATCCTGCGTGTTGGTACATCCGTAAGGAGTTGGCCCATTGTTCCAGCCACTCATATTCCTGTAATAACTGTTACCCATTATCGGGGCCCAGCTTGCTTCGCCTGTTCCTTCGCCATTATTGTAAGTGGAGGTTAAATTACAGGTGGAATCATATGTTGACTGGTGAGATAACCCGACCGCATGACCGCTTTCATGTGAGCAGCATTCGGCTACCATTTTTGCATTTTTTGAACCAAGCCTGTCGCTGAATACAAATGCAGGCGTATCGTCGCCCCAGGTAAAAGAGCCAACAAACGACACTCCGCCTACCCCGGTGAACCATCCACTGGTAGGAGTAACAACTACCCTGATCCTGGAGGAAAGAGGGGCCGCCAGGAATGTAACTTCATCGGTGGTAATATTAATGTTAAAAGGCCGGTAATCTTCCGCTACCCGGTTATAAACTTCCGTGATCTGAACATCTGTCATTCCGGAAGGTTCACATATAAATGGTGTGCCATTATTCCAATAAGCACAATTTACATTGTACCCGTTGAAGTCAAGATAAATGGTAGCAGCAGCCGATGGCAAACTGTTTAAAACAGGTAAACTAAATACATTGAAGGAAACTAATAACGCCAGCAACAGTGTTAAAGGGGCGGCTGGTTTCTTCATTTTTACGGATTTAGATTCCGGTGATTTGCCGGTTTTTATTTTAAAAAAGGTTGGATAAGTCTATTACTACGGGCCTTTTTTACTGGTTGCAATTAACCAGTATCTTTTCTACATTTATTTTAACAAGCTGATAATTACCCCCGCCATTGTGTTTTAATTCAAAACCGTCAGCATATAAGGGGTTTAATATCTTCCCTACATAAGTATTGTTATTATTTTGGTCTGTTTGTTTTGATAAAGAGAATAACGTATTTTTAAAAGCGGGTAATTTTATAATAATTGTCTGCAGGTTGCTATACTTTACCAGGTTACTGGTAACGGGCCCGGAAAGTGTAAAGTTACTGGCCAGCGATAAATTGATGTTTTGTCCCATTGCATTTGTAAACAAGCTGCTGAGTTGAGCTTCCGTACAATTAATTATTGCCGGAAAACCAGTGAACAAGGAAGGCCTGAAGGCTTGCCTGTTTTGTGAATAACCGGTTACCGCGAAAAGGGTAAGCAGTACCATACACATAGTGATTAAAAAGTGTTTCATGGTATCCATTTAGGAAATTGGAAAACTAACAAAAGGGCTTTCAGTAGTATTAATTAATAAACGGAAATTGAGGTAAAATATTTTACAACTGTTGAATAAAAATGAGAGAAATATGTTACATAGAACAATTACTACAATATCATGGGATTAATACTGGCCGATACTTAGTAAAACCAACGTGCAGGCTTCCATTGTCTGGATGCCTTTTTGCCGGGCCAGTTTATTTAATTCTTCATTTTCAGTTCCGGGATTAAAAATGATCCGTTTTGGCTGAAGCGCCAGGATATAGTCGTAGTAATCTTTTTGGCGAAGCGGGTTTAGATATAATGTAACAGTGTCAATTTGTTCAAAAGCTTTTTTCTCGGTTTCTATTTCAGTGTTTCCGATAACTCCTTTTTTAATCCCCAAAGCGATAACAGGATGTTGATGAGCGGATAATTTTTGCACCGCCAGGTAGCTGTACCTGGCGGGGTTTGGAGATGCGCCAATGACCAATGTTTTTTTCTTTTCCATATCTTAAATGATTTTCGGTTTTCTGTTTACTGATAGCACATTGCCGCTAGTTTACATTCGGAACAGCAAATGATTGGAATCTGTTACTCTAAAAACCGGTCTTTTATTCGGGTTGTGGGTATCATGCACTGTTCTGATTTCCCAAACCATTTGTACCGGTTTTTTGCTATCCATTTATAAATGCTATCCCTGATAAATTTAGGTACAATAATGAAGCCATACAAAACGGGCCATAAAGCGGTTAAGTATTTACACAGTTTTAAGGCGGCAGTTGATTGTGTGTATACTATTCCTGCTTCAATAAAAACAAACGAGTTGAATACATTGTTTGGCAAATTATATTGCTTTAATAATTGCTGGCCCGTGTTACTTTGCAGCGCTGCAAATTTTATCACGGATCTTTTATCCCTGTGGATAACAAAGTTTACCGCGCCATTGCATAAGTTGCAAACACCATCAAATAATATAATTGGGTTACTGTTCATTTTCCAGTCGGCGATTTGCACGAATTTAATTGATAATTGGTTTTAAAATAAATGATACTTCTTTCGCGGTGTTTTACCGATGATATCCTGCACAGCATTTTCCAGTAATGCATATTTGAATTGAAAACCGGTTGCAAGGATTCTTGCTGGCAATACCCACCGGCTCTTTAATATCAGTTCTGTTTCTGTACCAATGATCGCGGCACCAATTTTAAGCATCCAGGTATGGGCGGTTATACCGGTCACCTGCCTGGTTGCCTTGCGTAAGGTTTGCATGAATACCTTATTGGTAACAGGTTCCGGGCTGCTACAGTTATAAGTGCCTTCCAGTTCCGGATGTTCATCCAACCACCCGATCATTCTGCAGGTATCTTCTATATGTACCCAGCTATACATTTGCTCACCGTTGCCCTGTTGGCCACCCAATCCAAATTTCAGCAAATTAAAATAAGGGATCATTACACCGCCCGGTCCCAATGTAATGGCCATGCGCAAGGCAACTTTTCTTGTGAAGGGTGTTCGTTGCTCATAAAATGTTTTTTCCCAAAGCCTGCAAACCTGTACTGAAAAATCATTTTGAAAATCAGTGAAGCTTTCGTCACGGGGTGTGTTGGTAGTATGCGGATAAATAGTTGCGGAAGCTGCGTTTATCCACAAGGCGGGCGGATGTGTTGCCTGTTGAATAGCAAGCCCGATCACTTTGGTTGTATTGGTCCTGCTATCAAAAATCTCCTTTCTATTTTTTTTCGTGTAACGGCAGTTTACTGATTTTCCCGCAAGGTTAATTACCAGGTCGGATCCATCAATTTCGGTTGCCCAATCGCCCAGGCTGATGCCGTTCCATTTGACAAAACGGATCTTTTCCAGTATTTGTTTTTTGATATTGTTTTCGCTGGCCGCATTGGTTGCCTGGTACGGCAATTGACGGCCGATAACAACGATCTCGTTTTCATCGCCAAAAAAATTACACAGTTCGCGGCCAATAAATCCCGTGCCCCCGGCAATGACTATTTTTTTATTTTTCATATTTATGTGTTGTTAAAAGATAAGATACAATAATAAGGAAGCAATGCTGATCCCGTTTATAAAAACCACCCACGGGTAATTGGGGATAATATCTGCAAATTTCATCCGCCTGGTATATTCGATAATTATAAATATAGTCCCCATGCCAAGGTAAACGCTGTTGATAGTTGAATTGTGCTGGTGGCCATATTTATTTATTATTATTAGGGGAACGCAAATCAATATCGTTATCAGTGCCAGCATATTGACCTGTCCTAAATATTCAATTCCGGCTTTTTTACCAAGCATCAAAGCAAGGGTAATATTCAGTGCAACCAAAATTAAATGCGCCCATTCTAACTGCTGCACGGAAGTTGTTTTGAACTGGCTTGCACTTAACAGGTTTTGCTGAAGCGGGATCAGCATCAATGTATTAAAGACCAGGAAAAATGCCATAAACAGCATGCGGTAGCGAAGATTAAAATCAGGTGCGCAATCAAAATTACCAGCAGGTTGCCGGGTGGCTACTATCACCCGCCTGTTATATGAAATAAATTTGTACAATTTGTATAAAACCCATTTTACCGGTTTGATATTACCTGCAGTTTTTATAAATGGTAATTTTTGGCCGAGTATTTCCAGCAAGGCATCAATGCCATACCAGACCTGTTTGGTGTTGGCATCAATAACAGGTATTTCATTCACTGCCCTGTTTACATCCACAAGCGAAAGCAGTTCGGGGGATATGGCGCTAAACTTTTTTCTGCGTTCTTTTTCAATCAATCCTGTTTGTACAAAGGCATTGGTATATGCGGCACAAAGGGGGCAGGAGTCATCGTAAATGATAATTTTGGAATTGGTGTTCATCATTGTAGTGTTATGTTAATACTAAGTGGCTTTTTTTCCAGCAACACATGGGAGTACCCTTTGGGGGGTGACTCATCATGAGTTGCCCCATCGCCCTTTATTTTAATAGCGCCAGCGGTCTTTGCATTTTTACATACACTTCATGATAGCACAGGTAAGTGTAATAAATAGCCATAAACGGCGCCGTAAATAAAAGGATCAGGAAAGACCCCAAAGGCATTGTTACCAGGCTGATAAAAGTTATCCAATGGTAAGTATACCTGCTGCCCGATTTATACGTAAAGCATTTATTATAAACATGTATAAGCATACTGATCACCTGCCAGCCGCCTACCACAAAATAGCCTGTGATAAAGCTTCCGTTTTGTTTAATAAGACAGTAAACGGAAAACCCACTTACCAATGCAATATTGATAAAAAGGTCAATGATCTTAAATTGTTTCATAACTATACTTTTTAAACTTTCAGAAATAATTGAAAATACACACTCAAATAAAAGCCGCGGAGCGGCTATAGAAGTCGTGACTGAAGGTATTATTTAAATATCTTTAATAATCCTCCCAGGAACCAGCTTTCATCTGCCCTGATCATCCTGTCGAGCATTTGATCCGCCTGTTTGCCAAACTTGCGGATACCTCCAACGGTATCAACAAATTGTTTTACATGTTTATCTTTTTTATCCCCGTCAATATTTTCCAGTTGCGCCAGCAATTTCAGCATTGGATCCAGTTCTCTTTTCTTTCTTTCTTTAATGATCTGCGTGGCCACTTTCCAGGTATCTTTTTCGGCGGTAAAATATTCTTTGCGTTCCCCTGAAAGTATTACCCTGTCTACCAGGCCCCAGCTGATCAGGTCGCGCATGTTCATATTTACATTTCCCCGGCTTATATCCAGTTGCTCCATCACATCATCCTGTGTAAGCGGATCGGGGCTTACCATCAGCAGGGCATGTATCTGCGCCATGGTACGGTTGATGCCCCAATGTGTGCCAAAGGCGCCCCAGCTGCCGATAAATTGTTTTTTTGCTTCCGATAGTTTCATGGTGATCGATTTACTGTACAAAGATAATATATTTATTGAACTTTCAAAATATATTGAAAAGTAAATTGAAACCACTTTTATTTTATTGCTCAAAGGCCTGTTGAAGCTGAAATTTTTGACCTCCATTTTTAATTAATTTAAGTGGAGTGTATCCCTGGCGTAACCAGGGAAGAAGTTATTGAGTTAATTTTTTAATTTCATCCCAGATCTTTATTTCTGCCGGCAGCTTCTTAGCTTCAATTAATTGATCCAGTTGGATTACCCTGATCAGTAAATCCTCCAATTCTATCCATTGGGCGGCCTGGAAAGTTTCCTGGAATTTGAGTCCTGGACATCCTGTCATCAGATCAATTGCCACAGGCTTTCTGCCAAATGTAAAAACATTAATTCCATCATCTTCAAGAAATTTTTCCAAACTCATGTCAAATACCGGCATCCCAAATATTAAAAACGCTTTAACTTTTTTCGTGTAATTATCGGGGGATCTTCTTACTCAAATATCTCTGTACGTGCGATCAGGCGGGCATATCTCCGGTAGCTCTGTTATATCCGTGTATCACAACTGAAAAACCGTCAACTAAAATATAATCAACATTTGCTTTGTTGAAAGCCAGAATAAAATCCCGGAAGTCGACATTAAAAAATTTACCCATGTTTCACTTTCTTCATTTCGAAATGTGTTCTATCCAATTTGGGGGGATTTAATATATCAAAGCGAAAGTTTTGCGCAGTAAGATAAAAGCTTCGTCTTAAACGTTCTTCAACTGTGTTGTCTTTATCATAACAAATGGATAAATCCGCTTCCTTAAAAGTTTGTAATTTAAAAGCTGTTCAATCTAACCTATACATATACCTGAAGAAATGAAAGATAAAGATAATTAAAAACAAAAAAGAGAACAATTCAAGGCAAAGTCCATTGGCGGTGGGTTGAATGAATATTTGCAATCCACCTTCTAAAGCAGTGGGAGATATTACCCCAGTATTCCAACCAGGTGAATCACTACAATCTCCATTTTCAGTAACAGTATAGTAGGTTCGCGCTAAAGAAAAACTTGTAATAAATGCACACAAAATAAAAAATAATATCTTAGCTATTCAACTATTGAATGAATTGATAGAATTTTATGAAAGTGAATAGCTATTTAGTGTCTGCAAGAAAACTATAGAACGCCCATTAGATGGGAAGTTAGCCGATTTTTATCTGTCGAATCTTTAAGAAATAAATTATTTGTTTAGTCAATCACCGGCTGAGGAAAGCGTTCAATTTGCTCTTTCAACTTTGTTCTTTCCGTTTTAAA
>JBDTVX010000281.1:0-7985 GCA_040007015.1 Ferruginibacter sp.
ACCAATACCAGTCAGCAGGCGGAAAATTTTAAAAAAATATTATTAACCCTTACTGATGATCCAAGGGTTATTTTAATAAAATTAGCCGATCGGCTGCATAACATGCGCACCCTCGACAGCATGAAGCGGGAGAAGCAATTAAAGATCAGCAGTGAAACAGTTTATGTGTATGCGCCGCTGGCACATCGCATGGGACTGTATGCCATAAAAACTGAAATGGAAGATCTTTCCATGAAGTACCTGGAACCGGATACCTATCGCTATATCGCTCAAAAATTAAGAGATACCAAAAGGGAACGTACCCGTTATATCAATGATTTTATACGGCCGCTGAAAGATAAACTGGATAAGGCCGATTTCAAATTTGAAATTCATGGAAGGCCGAAAAGCATACACTCCATCTGGAACAAAATGAAAAAAAAGGGGGTAAGTTTTGAAGAAGTGTATGACCTATTTGCAATACGGATCATAGTAGATTCCGCCTATGAAAAAGAAAAGGCGGATTGCTGGAAGGTATACAGCATCATCACGGATGAATACAACCCCTCCCCTGAAAGATTGAGGGACTGGCTCAGTAATCCTAAAAGCAACGGGTACGAAGCGCTGCACACAACCGTAATGGGTCCGCAGGGTAAATGGGTGGAAGTACAGATACGGACCAAGCGTATGAACGAAATTGCGGAAAAAGGCCTGGCTGCCCACTGGAAATATAAAGAAGGTACAACTGACGAAAGCCGCTTTGATAAATGGTTTCACCAGATACGGGAAGCGCTGAGTAACCAGGATAGCAACTCCATCGACTTTTTGCAGGATTTTAAAACCTCTTTCCTTGCAGAGGAGATCTATGTGTACACACCGAAAGGTGATGTGAAGATGCTACCTATCGGGGCCAGCGCCCTTGATTTTGCTTTTGGTGTGCATACTGCCGTGGGCAGCAAATGCATCGGGGCTAAAGTGAACCATAAACTGGTGCCCATCGGCCATAAATTGCGCAGCGGCGACCAGGTGGAAATTATAACCAGCGCCAAACAGAAGCCCAGCCAGGAATGGCTGAATCTTGTAGTGACCAGTAAGGCGAAACAAAAAATAAAAGACACGCTTAAAGAAGAAAAAAGAAAGGTTGCAGAAGATGGTAAATATATTTTGCAAAAAAAACTGGATGCCATCGGTGGAATGATGACCCAGCACAACCTGGAAGAACTGGCTTCTTTTTATAAGGTTAATTCCCCGCTTGATTTGTTATATGAGATCGCTATTAAAAAAATTGATCTTAAAGAAATAAAAGAATTTACAGCTTCAGGAGACCGGTTGTTTCCACCCAAACCCGCAAAGACAGAGCCTGAAGAAAAAAATGAAGCCGATATCAGCGCCAAATCATTTAATAAAAAAGACACCGAGCTCATCATTTTTGGAGAAAGCAGCGACCGCATCATGTACACGCTGGCCAATTGTTGCAAACCGATTCCGGGTGATGATGTGTTTGGATTTGTTACCACCGGCGAAGGATTAAAAATACACCGCACCAATTGCCCCAATGCCGCGAGACTGATGTCGAACTATGGGCACAGGGTGGTAAAAACGAAATGGGCAAAAAACAAAGAAATATCCTTTCTGACGGGTTTAAAAATTGTGGGATTGGATGATTTGGGCGTTATTCATAAAATTACGAACCTGATAAGCGGGGAAATGAAGTTTAATATTTCCGCTATGACAATGGAAGCGAAGGATGGCTTGTTTACGGGTAATTTCAAAATATTTGTACATGACAAAGAAGAGCTGGATGAGCTTTGCGACAGGCTGCTTTTATTGTCGGGGATTGAAAAGGTGGATCGGTATGATACGGAGTAAGGGCCCGCCTATCCTCCCTGAAGGGCAATGTCATTTAGTGAAGAAAAAATGTCACCCCTTCGGGGTTATTATTCAACTGAAAGCAATTATTAAGACTATTACTGATCTCAAAATTATTGAAACCCCGAAGGGGTGACATTAGATCGTATAAAGCCCTTCACTAAATGACATTGCGCTGAAGGGAGGGAAATGGAGGAGATTGTGGAGGAGATTTTTGCGGAGAAGCTGAAAATAAAAGTGTATAAAATAAGTCAGGTATAAAAGGTAAGTAAAGTAAATTGGAGATTCAATTTTGGGGATTAATAATAAGTATAAAATAGATTTTGTTTTAAAAACACTTCATCTTTGTATTTCAAAAAAAATAAATAACCATCATGCAAGAATTAATTACACGCATTACTGAAAAAGCAGGCATTAGTACAGAACAGGCAACCACAGCATTGGAAACTGTAAAAGATTATGTAAAAGAAAAATTTCCGATGATGGCCGGGGCAGTCGATAATTTATTTGCATCAGGCCCGGAAGTCGAAGGGTCTGCCAATGCAACCATTACTACAGCAGGGGCTACAACAGTAATACCCGACCCTGCTGCGCCTGAAGCGCCAAAACCCACCATGCTCGATAAAATCAGCGATGTGATACCAGGGGAAACCGGTCAAAAAGTAGAAGATTTTGTAAAAGGCGCTGCTCATAAAGCAGAAGATGTTTATGATAATGTGAAGGAAAAACTGGGCGGTATGTTTGGAGGGGATAAGAAATAGAGTATATAAAGTACCTTAACCCTGCAAAGCATTCAAAAAAATTTATAGAAATAAAGGCTATTTTCAAATTCAGGAAATAGCCTTTATTTTTACTTTCATTGAACGACTCATGTAAATTGTGCCGTTACTTTATATACTTTATATACACAATTTACTTTACATTATTTACTCTAAACACCTCACCCTCACCCTCACCTCAACACCTCCCTGCTGATCACCAGTTTCTGAATCTCGCTTGTTCCCTCGCCAATCGTGCAGAGTTTACTATCCCTGTAAAATTTTTCTACAGGAAAATCTTTTGTATACCCATATCCGCCGAATATCTGTACCGCATCCGTACTCACTTTTACTGCAACTTCACTGGCATAATATTTTGCCATGGCAGCTTCTTTTGTCACGGACATACCCTTGTTCTTTAAATCACAGGCCTGGTTGATCAATAACCCGGAGGCTTCAATATCAGTCGCCATATCAGCCAGCTTAAAACTAATGCCCTGGAAATTAGCGATTGGCTGGCCAAACTGGTGCCGTTCCTTTGCGTACTTTACTGATGCTTCATAAGCGCCTTTGGCAATGCCAAGGGCTAATGCGGCAATAGATATCCTTCCGCCATCCAATACTTTCATGGATTGCTTAAATCCTTCTCCGGGCGCTCCCATCCTGCTGGAATCAGGTACCCGGCAATTATCAAAGATCATTTCAGCAGTTTCGCTTGCCCGCATTCCTAATTTGTTTTCCTTTTTTCCCGCGCTAAAACCCGGTGTACCGCGTTCCACAATAAAGGAAGTGGAATTATCCCTGGTTTTTTGTTCCCCGGTACGGCAAATCACTACAGCTACGTCACCGCTTTTGCCATGTGTGATCCAGTTTTTTGTACCGTTCAATATCCATTCATCTCCATTCTTTACAGCGGTGGTTTTCATATTACCCGCATCACTACCGGTATTGGGTTCGGTAAGCCCCCAGGCACCCAAAAATTCCCCGGTAGCTAATTTGGGTAAATATTTTTTCTTCTGATCCTCATTTCCAAACGCTAAAATATGGCCTGTGCAAAGCGAATTATGTGCTGCCAGCGACAACCCTATGGAACCGCATACCTTAGCGATTTCCTGGATGATGCTACTGTATTCAAAATACCCCAATCCGGCACCGCCATATTCTACCGGCACAAAAACACCCATCATCCCGAGTTTCCCCATTTCTTTAAATATATGCAAAGGAAATTCCTGGCTTTCATCCCACTCCATCAGGTGCGGGCCGATATATTGACGGGCAAAATCCCGGGCAGTGTCTGCCACATGCTGTGTAATTTCGCTTTGTTGAAAATTCATACAAATAATATATGTTGATGATGCAAATTAAAGCAATTTAAAATACGAACGTTGATTGCGCCAGGAGCATTGGGAATTGGTGCGCACCCCTTTAGCTGGTCAATGTTAAATTGGCGTAAGTATATTCAGACAGCTTTCCTGTTCGTATTAATTGACCGTTAAATATGGTTCTACTTTATTAAAAACATCTTCTGTCAGTGTCATAATCTTTTTAATATCAGCAACGGTCATGTAGTTACCATGTTGCGTACGATATTGAACGATTGAATTGGCGAGTGCATACCGGATATATGGATGGGACTTCATTTCATCGATAGTAGCTGTGTTAATATTGATTTGTTTTAATGCTAGGTTGCCGATTTTAAGGCGACCCTTTATTTTTTGAAAAGTGGAATCCGGTAAGCCAAAAGTTTCACCTATTTGTTCTACTTTATAAAACCCACCCAGCTTATCCCTGAAATTAATGATGCGCCTGGATAATTTATCGCCTATTCCGGGTAATGCAACGAGTGCGACAGAGTCGGCAATATTTATATCGATAACGGTGATTGTATAAACCGGCTTTTTATATTCATTCTTTTCATATTTCTTTTCCCCCGGTTCATTTACTGAATTGATTGCATGAATTTGAATATAAGGAGTTAAGCGTGCTACCTCATTTTCATGCAGTCCCCATATTTTACCGATATCTTCCTTCTTATAAAACTTCCCTCCCTTTGATAAATAATTTTGAATGGTTGCAATTGTTTTATCCCGTACCCCCAATCTTTTCCAATCAGACAGGCTGGTCGAATTAGGATCAAAATAAAATAATTCGCCTTTAGGAAGCAGGCTGTAATGTTGAACGGAAGGCTGATAACGATTTTGATAAATACGCTTTTCAAAGTTTTGCTTTTCAAACCGGCCCGAACTGTCTGCCTGCTTTATTTGAAGGGATGCAATCGCTTTCTCGAAAGCGCTGTGATCATAGGTTTTCTGCTGAATGAAATAAGGATAAAAAAATGGGATCATCATAAAAAAAACAACCAGGGAAAGGAGTACGATTATGCCGGTTCGGTCCTTTTTAGTAAAACTAAAATAGCCAGAAATTAAATGTTTCCACATGAGTAACAGGATTAGTTACCAAAATAGTAACTATAACCTGCAATTGCAATAGCAGGGATAAAATAACTACTAATTAAAAAAAAGCTTTAGTCCGTCGTAAGCCAACTCAGTACCCGGGGGAAGCCTACTGTTTACATCGTCGTACTTTCCCAACTGGTGACTGATATGTGTAAAATAAGCATGGGGTACTTTTAAATCCTGCACAAGTGCCACCGCTTCATCCAAAGTATAATGAGAAAGATGTTTCAGATGCCTCAATGCATTTATCACCACTGTCTCACTCCCTTTAATTTTTTCTTTTTCTTCCTCATCAATTCTATTTGCGTCGGTAATATAGGTGAAGCTGCCAAATCGAAATCCAAAAACCGGCATATTCAAATGCCATACTAAAATGGGGATGACGGGGATATCTCCAATAGAAAATGGCTCCAGGTCAATGATGTGCAAATTTATGTCAGGGATACCCGGATATTTTTTATCGGAAAAAACATAATAAAATTCTCTTTTCAATGCTGTTTCTGTTAATGTATTGGCATATACTTCCATCGGTTTACCCGAAAGAAAAGTAAACGCTTTTACGTCATCAAAGCCGGCAATATGATCCTTGTGCGGATGGGTAAATAAAACCGCATCTAATTTTTTTACTTTTTCGCGCAGCATCTGGCACCTGAAATCCGGCGTGGTATCTACTACAATTGAGGTACGCGCGCTTTGCACCAAAATACTACTGCGTAAACGGTTATCTTTTTTATTGGTGGAGGTACATACCGGGCAATCGCAGCCGATCATTGGCACCCCGCTACTGGTACCGGTGCCGAGAAATGTTATGGTTAATGGGGGGCATTGCACCGCGCAAAATTAGGGATTTAAGGTAAATTTCACGCAAAGGCGCAAAGATGGAAACATGCAGATGGATGTTTCCGGTTTATCAATCCCGGAAATTTTTTTTGATTTTGATTGCGGAGCAAAAGAATTAAAACAAAATAATGACCAGGCTATTTTCGAAAAAGAGGGAATCATAGCCATTTTTTCGGACCGATTATTTTTCATGCGCCATACTCATTACTTCATCATACATTTTCTGGCTTTCGAGTGTAAGGGAATCAATATGGATCTCCAGTTGCGGCATCAGATCGATCAGGGTGTTTATCCTGCCTTCTGTTTGCAAAAATTTATTGAGCACCACTACCCTTTTTTCCTGCAGGATACAATACCCGCTTTGGAAATTCCCCCTTTCATAACGGATCACATAGCCGCTTTCCTCCGCAACTTTTTCTATTTTATCCAATATATTTTGAGTGTATTTCATGACGGCTATCCCTGGCGGGCCTTTTGTAGTTTTCAAATTCGATGCAACTTCCCACTTATGAGGAACAATAAAAAATAACTTTTTCAACAATCGTTGATAACCCCCATCCCCTAAAGCGCAATGTCATTTAGTTAAGGGCTTTATACGATCTAATGTCACCCCTTCGGGGTTTCAATAATTTTGAGATTATTAATTTACTATAATAATTGCTTACAGTTGAATAATAACCCCGAAGGGGTGACATTTTTTCTTAACTAAATGACATTGCCCTAAAGCGGCATAAATGCAGAGCAGACTAATGCGCACCCCTTTAGGGTATGGGGGTTATTTATTCGTCATCCTTATCACTGGCACGATCATCTCTTCCAGGCTTACACCACCATGCTGAAAAGTATTTTTATAATAGTTTACAAAATGATTGTAATTGTTGGGATAGCAAAGAAAGATATCGCCTTTGGCGAAGATAAACGATGAATTTACATTCGGAACGGGTAAGCCAGCTTCCCTTGGGTTTTTAAAAGCCAATACATCCTTCGGCTCGTAATTTAAATTCCTGCCATGCTTGTATCGCAGGTTAGCCGTAGTTTGCTTATCCCCTATCACTTTAGCCGGCGTTTTCACCCTTACACTTCCATGATCAGTGCCAACGATCACGGTTATCTTTTTATCCGCTATCTTCTTTAAGGCCTGGTGAAGCGGGGAGTGCTCAAACCAACTTTCGGTTATGCTCCGGTAACTGGTTTCATCGCCCGCCAGTTCTTTCAATACTTCCATTTCCGTACGGGCATGGCTCAGCATATCTACAAAATTATAAACGATCACATTGATATCATTATTTAGCATATTGTGAATATTATCCACCAGTTTCTGCCCGTCGTGGTTATTCGTAATTTTTGTATAGGAATATTTTAAATCGCTTTTGCCCAGGCGCTTTAACTGCGCTTTAAAAAAATCCTCTTCAAACATATTTTTACCGCCCTCCTCATCATCATTTTTCCATTGCGCTGCAAATTGCTTTTCAATATCTACCGGTAACATCCCCGCAAAAATGGCGTTGCGGGCATATTGTGTGGCAGTAGGCAAAATGCTATAAAAAGTTTCCTCTTCGAGTATGCGAAAACTCGCCGCGAAAATTGGCTGTATGGTCTTCCACTGGTCGTATCGTAAATTGTCTATCAGTACAAAAAATAAAGGGGTGCCTTTTTCAAGGTGGGGAAATACTTTAAACTTCATCATGGTATGGCTCATGATTGGGCCATCAGCGCTTTTATTGCCCACCCACGATGCATAATTCCTGGAAATGAATTTAAAGAATTCTGTATTGGCTTCTGTTTTTTGCGACTGAAATACCTCCTGCATTTCCGGGCTGTCGCTTTTTTTCATCTCCAGTTCCCAATACACCAGCTTTTTATAAATCTCCATCCATTCATTATAGTCGGGGTTACTGTTGAGCGCCATAAATAAACTACGGAATTCCTGCTGGTAGGCAGAAGTTGTTTTTTCTGCAACCAACCTTTTATTATCAATTAATTTCTTTAAGCTCAGCCATACCTGGTTAGGATTTACCGGCTTAATTAAATAATCGCTTATTTGGGAACCGATCGCCTCATCCATCAGGTTTTCAGCCTCATT
>JBDTVX010000282.1:0-7944 GCA_040007015.1 Ferruginibacter sp.
AGCAGCATAAAAAAGTATCAAAAAGGTTTGGTTGTATCATAGCAATCACTCACTTATACTACATACCTATGTGCAGCTTTTTCCAAGTTGTATTTGCAGAATCAGTAAGCCATTACAAGATCACTCATTTACTTTTGTGATGAATGTGCTTTCGCATTGAAATGTATTTATCAATACATAAGCATAATTTTATAAACACATCATTCTGCATGGAAATAAAAACGAAGGCGCTTTTAGCGTGCGGTGCAATTGCCTGCCCGCTATTTATTCTGGTGTTTCTCATCGAAGGCATAACGCGTTCCGGCTACAACGCTGTTCGCCATCCTGTTAGTTCTCTTTCAATTGGCGAACCAGGCTGGATACAGGTTGCCAGCTTCATCATTACAGGATCCCTTTTAGTTTTTTTCGCTGTTGGGTTACGATACAAGCTTGCGGCACATAAAGGCAATGTAGTGGCGCCGTTGCTCATTGCGGCAGTCGCAATTGGTTTGATCGGTGCAGGCATTTTCACTACCGACCCGGTGTATGGTTACCCCGCCGATAAACCGCTTTTGCTTACACAGTTAAGTATTCATGGACGCCTTCATGTTCTTTTCTCAATACCTGTATTTCTTTGTTTGCCTGCTGCCTGTTTTGTTTTTAGCAAACGATTTTCCAAAACAGGGGAACAAGGATGGGCAATCTATTCTTTAATTACCGGGATTGTCATGTTTGCTACTTTTATTCTTGCAGGTATGGGTTTCAAACAGGTTACGGGTTTGGTAGATTTTGCGGGATTAATTCAGCGACTGTGTATTATTACCGGCTGGACCTGGATTACCTTGCTCGCATTACATTCATTGAACACTGGCACTGGTTAATATTAAAGGAATAAAATAGCGGCAACCAGTCAGTTGCCGCTTTGGAAATAGGGATTTACCGGTTTTATTTCCTGCTTTTTTTATCCATCCTGTCCTTCTTCATTTCCTCCATTTTACTGATTTGCTCCGGGGTTAGAATTTCCTTAAAATTATTTTTTTGTGCCTCTCTCACCGCCATTAATTGTTCTTTCTTCTCTGTTTGGCTCAATTGACTGTTTTCTTTAATGGCCTTTGCTTTTGCCATGTTGGCTTCCCGGTTAACCTTCATTTTAGTTACCTGCTCATCGGAAAGATTTAAGCGGGCTTTCATTTTATCCAGCCTTTTAGACACAGCCAGTTCATGCTTGGCTTTCCGTTCGCTTTTATTTTGCGCCAACTGATTTTTTTGTTCAGTGGTCAGCAGTTTTTTCATTTGCTCTTTTTGTGATTTCAGGATAGTTGCTTTACGGGCCTTGTATTCCCTCACCGTGATGTCCTCATTTTTATTGAGCTCCGCCATTTGCTTTTTTGTACTCTGCCAATTGGCTTTCATTTGTTCTTTTTGTGCAGCGCTAAGGTTTAGTCCTTTCATCATCATGGCATTTCCGTGATGATGTTTATGATGTTCCATTTTTCCCGTTTCCTGTGCATTTGCAGAGAAAATGAATGAGGCAGCTGCCAGCATTCCAATTACTAACTTTTTCATAATGATCTTATTTTATTTGTTTCAGCTAAATAGACTTCAGGCGGGCAATCGGGTTTAAGCTGCAATGATAAAGAAAAGTTAAACCCCGCAACTCCCCGTGAGTCACCCACAAAGGCGACACTGTAAGCCTGCGCCTGATTTGTAAAAAAAACCTGATGTACACCCAATGCGTTTTCGACTAATAATGATAATAAGAATGACCGGTCCAAAATAAATAGCAACGGTGTAAAACTCATCCAGGCAATAACTATTTACAACAGGTGGGGCAAACTTGATTTTGAAAGAAAGAATATAAACATTAACGACCGCAATAACAGTTGGGATGGGTATTACAACGGAGAGCACCTGCCGGCCGCAGCCTATGTTTATTCAATACAAACAGAATGCGAAGGAGGCGATATATTTGATTATCGCGGAACTGTAATGTTCATACGTTAGCCAGGTGCCCCAGGGAATTATCGGATCATTTTTACTCACTTAATTTTTTGTCTTTCAAAAAAATGGATCGATCATCCAGGTAAGGGATTGCCTGGTTGAATTCACAATTGAACAGGTACATAAAAAAATTTACATTGCTCCATTTCTCTTTTACCGTTAAATAATTTTTATCCGGAAACCGCACTGCACAAAAGTTGTCAAAAAGAAGGGGGTCATTTACATTATTGTTATTATATCCCCTGTAACCATGATCGCTCATTACGATCACAATTGCATTTTTATCAGCTTTAGATAAATCCTCCACGAGTTTTTCAATCGTTTTATTTGCAAATTTTAAATAGGATAAAAACGCCTGTTTGTTGGTATAAGTTACAGGATCAAAAATTTGTGATGCGGACAGGTTATTTCCTGAACTATCGCAAAATATGGGTGGGTGGGGCATATTAAAATGCGCATAAACAAATTTAGGTGCAGGGCTGATCTTCGGATTGGCGTCGCTTAACTCTTTTTCAATCATCTTGTTATTTCTGTCCTCCTGCATATAAATATGTTCAATAAAAGGGATCTTGTATTTGCCCGAAATAAAGTGCCATCCTAGATCGCGTAAAATCTTGTTGAAAAATATTTTATGCGTAAGCAGTGTTGCCTGGGAAATAACAAAAGAGTTTCCTTTAACGGAAGGCTGGTCAAGGATATCGAAAATCGAATAATTGGTAAAGGAATATCCCATAGATTTAAAATAGCGGATTGCCATTGCATTTTTTATTTCCCTGATCCGCAACTGGTCATCTTCCATCGTGTTTTGCAATGGATCAAATGGTTTATCGATATAATGCATATTAAGCATGGATGCCATCGAATAATAGGTCATATTATAATTGGAGAAGGTGGGCAGGATTTTAAAATCCTTACTAAGTAAAAATTGATACAAACGGTCGTTGGAAAATGCAAAACTATCTTTTAAACTTTTGTACCCGGGGTACTCGTCAAAAAGCAGGAGGTATACGTTGGGTTTGGCTTTTACCAGCGAAGTATCAAAATTTATATTACTGTAAATTGTTTGGTTGGTTGACTTGAACGATTTGATTATTACATGCCCAAGGTCGTACAAACAATAAACCAAAAGCAATACATTCAGGTAAAGGCATAATTTGTTCTGAAGATTTATTTTTCTGCGCATGAGCAGTATAAAAATAACAATCGTACACAACATAAAAGGTATAAACAGGGTGTAACTATGTATCCAGTGTAAAAGGCGCAGACTCTTTACCCAATCATATATTGCTCCGAAAAACAGCAGCCATCCGCTTATAAAAAAACAAATCAGCGCTGCATAGATCCTGTTTTTTACAATCAACCGGGTGATCAAAAAAAGCAGGGCTACCCAGCATAAAATTGTAACTCCGGTCTTCAAAATCTCAATTGGGTAAATAAATCCAAAATTTTCAACAGTGCCATGCAGAATAAAAAAGGCTACCAGTAAAAAAGGAAACCAGGGGATCGTTTTAAACTGTTTCATTATATTTTTGCATTAAATAAAGAACGCGTTCCGTTCCGGTTATTTTTTCCTGTAACATGATTTGAAATTTTTTTGAAAAGATCTGCTCAAAACTTTCAATTGTATAATCCTGGAAAATATCTTCCCTGTTTAGTAAAAGCAATTTTACTTTTTCATCTGTTTTGGGTACAAATTCTACCAGTAAATAATTCCCCATTGCTGAAAGCCAATCGGCAATAAGCTCCAGCGGTACATTGCCCGTTATTGCAAGATGATGTACCAGGGCTAAGGCCAGGATAAGCTCTCCTTTTATACGATCAGTAAATGATGTTCTTTCCGCATTTTTCCATCCAATGGCGGGTGAAGGCGTATTCAGGGTATTTATCATTGGCAAAATATTAGTAATTTTCCCGTCGCGCACCCGGATATACAATTCATTGATACAATTGGCATCGCCATCCACGGCTATCACCTGCTTCAAGGTATTTTTAAACAGCATGCTGAAATGGCCGTCGTTTGCACCCAGGTCAACCATTGATGTAAAAGCGATAGTGGCTAAAAAAGACTGTACTAACCTGGTTTTCTCCTGTAAATACCGGTCACTTAAAATGGTGGATGAATAGTAGTCGCCCCAGGTGGTAGTGTTTTTTTTTGCCTTCAATTTGGCCACATAATTAATAAGCCCGTTAAGCAGCAGCAGCATCTTTTTTTTTGAAAAACGGTTCGTGTCTATCGCATTGTTTTTTCTTTTGCCAATCTTCAATCCGGCTTGTAAATAAATATGCAAATACGTATGCAGGTTCCATTTGGAACGTTTTGGCAAAAGGGATATTAAAACGTCAAGCGGGATTCCTCCAGGGTATAGCGTGAAGAATTTACCTGTCTCTATATGGCAATAGTGTTGCAATAAAATCGGGGCCAGGAAGCATTCGCAAAACTGGCGATAGGCTATCCACGGATTTTGTTCATTATACTTTTCAAATGATAGCGTATCAATAAAAACAGGCTTTCCTTCTAAAAACTGAATATTGAACGGTGTAGCGTCCTTGAGCATCATCCCTTTCTCCATTGATTCTTTTGCGATGTTGAGCGTTAACAGGGCCGCATCCTGCCACATCGCAAAGCTCCATTCGTAAGGATAGGTTATTACGGGTACCTGTTTAGGTAAAATGATTGCCGATCCGGGGTAATAAAGTTCGGGATCATCGTTTATTTCAACATGGCTGATAAGCCATTTTTTTTTGGCTAAATTCGTATAGAGCCCGCTTTGTACCAGGCATTGATAGTGGTCCGAATAGCTGGCATGAATGCAACGGTAATATTTTTCTTTGTGCTTAAAAATAAAGCCATTGCGATCTTTGTAAGAGGAGGGATGCTGTGAAATATTTAATGCCAATGATCTTTATGTTTTTTTATGAAAAGAAATCAAAAGTATCTTAGAAGCTCTTTCAAAATGATTTCAGCATTTGCCACATAGGTTTTTGATTGCCAAGAATACACGAATCAACACGAACAAGGAAAAATTTTTTTTAAAAAATTCGTGAAAATCTGATAACTACCGGATTGTGTATTCGTGGCAAAAGATTTTTTTTAGATAGCTTCTTAATATGAATGGTAGCTTGAAACATGGTTTTGAGAACGGCAGGCAAAATTGCAGCTAATATGCTAACCGTTGCTTTTATACTTTAATTACGTTCCTGTTCCGGTGGCTCATTATCTTTATGATCGTCGCCGGGTTTTTGTTTGGTAAAAAATAATTTTATTTTGATCCAAAAATTTTTAAAAAACATTAAGCCGCCCAATACCGCTGCAATAATTACCTGCAGCAAATAGCTTCCGCTACCAGGGTCAATGTATAAAAAAGTGTATTTCATCAACGGGTATTTATTTGCTTAAAGTTATATAAAATTGAATTCAATTTTTTGTATAGATCATTTCCCTTTATTGGCAAGCTGCCCGCATGCGGCATCAATATCTTTACCGCGGCTTCTTCTAACCCTTACGTTTACCCTGTTTTTTGCAAGATGGTCCGTAAAACGCTGCGTAGTATCTTCATCCGGCTTGGTGAATTTTGCTCCGTCAATCGGATTGTATTCAATTACATTTACCAGGTGGGTCGGTATTTGGCGGTAAATTTTTGTCAATGCTTCCGCATCTTCAATAGAGTCGTTCAGGTCCTTAAACAGGATATATTCTAACGTGATGTCATTCTTTGTTTTATCATAAAAATAGTTCAGTGCCTCGATCAATGTGGCGATGCTGTTGCTTTCGTTGATGGGCATGATCTGGTTGCGCTTTTTATCATCCGCTGCGTGTAATGAAAGGGCCAGGTTAAACCGAACTTTGTCATCACCAAGCTGCCTTATTTGTTTGGCAACGCCGGCGGTGGAAACGGTGATTCTTTTTGGGCTCATAGCCATACCGTCATTGGAGATCAGTTTATCGATGGCCCTTAAAACATTTTTATAGTTGAGCAATGGTTCACCCATCCCCATAAAAACAACGTTGGAAAGCTTTTTATCAAAGTTTTTTTCTGATTGCTGGTTGATAAAAGCTACCTGGTTGTAGATCTCATCATAATCCAGGTTTCTTTTCCGTTCCATGGTGCCGGTAGCGCAAAACTTACAACTCAGGCTGCAACCGATTTGAGAGGATACGCAGGCGGTATTCCTCTTTTCAGTAGGTATCAATACCCCTTCGATCATGTGTCCGTCATGGGTCATAAACCTCGATTTAACTGTGCCGTCGCTGCTAAATTGGGTGGTATTGATAGTAAGTGCAGGTAAATCAAATTTTTCAGCCAGGTGATGGCGCAGTTCTTTTGACAGATCTGTCATATCCTCAAAGCTTTGTGCATTTTTTTTCCAAAGCCATTCATGTACCTGTTTGGAGCGAAACTTCTTTTCGCCGATCATTTCAAAATATTTCATCAATTCCTCCAAACCCAGGTTACGAATGTTCTGTTTTACCGCTGTCATGCAGCAAAGATACCGTAAGTAAATTTATTGCCAACCCTGGTAGCTTATACGTATGTGCTATTAGAAATGATATTCTATATAACTTTATCTTTATTTATAATATAGATGTCAATTTTATATTTACCTTTTCATTTCAGCCATCCGCGAAGATAAAAGTTCTAAAATGCTATGTGGTACAAGTGAGCCCCGCTGTGGCGGGGACGATGTTTATGAATGAACAAATGCCCGGACAAAACGAATATTATGCAAACAGTTTATGTAATTGACGCGCTCAGAACACCGATCGGGAAATATGGGGGCGCGCTAAGTAGTATCAGACCGGATGATCTGCTGGCCCTCGTTATTAAATCATTAGTGAACAGGAACCCATCCATTGATGTGAATGCCATTGAAGATGTGATTGCCGGGGCTGCTAACCAGAGTGGCGAGGATAACCGCAATGTAGCGAGAATGGCGGCCCTGATGGCTGGGTTACCCGTTACCGTTAGTGGAAATACTGTCAACCGGCTATGCGCATCGGGATTGCAGGCAATCATGGATGCTTCAAGGGCCATCATGTGTGGCGAGGGGGAGCTTTATATTGCAGGTGGGGTGGAGAGCATGACTAGGGCGCCTTTTGTAATGCCCAAAACTTCAACTCCATTTGCAAGGGATCCGCAGATTTTTGACACTACGATGGGATGGCGCTTTACCAATCAGCAATTAGCGGCATTATATTATCCCTACACGATGGGCGAAACTGCGGAGAATATAGCAAAGCAGTGGAATATCAGCCGCCATGCGCAGGATGAGTTTGCACTGGATAGCCAGCGGAAATATTTTAAAGCATTGAGGGAAAATAAATTTAAAGCTGAGATCGTGCCGGTGCGTATCCAGGTTGGCAAGGATGCATTTGATTTTGATACCGATGAACATCCGCGGGAAACTTCACTGGAAAAATTAGCGCATTTAAAACCGGCATTCATAAAAGACGGAACCGTAACGGCGGGTAACAGCAGCGGGATTAATGATGGCGCCGCCGCAATGTTACTGGCAAGTGAACCGGCAGTAAAAAAATATGGGTTGCAACCAATGGCTAAAATAATAAGCATGGCGGTTGCCGGAGTAGATCCCGCTATTATGGGCATTGGCCCGGTGCCGGCCACGGGCAAAGCTTTACAACGGGCAGGCTTAAACGGTGCTGATCTTGACCTGGTGGAACTGAACGAGGCATTCGCGTCTCAATCAATTGCATGTATCCATGATCTTGGCCTCGATCTTGAAAAAGTAAATGTAAACGGAGGCGCCATTGCATTGGGGCATCCGCTGGGATGCAGTGGCGTACGTATTTCCACCACTTTGCTACACGAACTGAAGAAACTAAAAGGGAAATACGGACTGGCAACCATGTGCGTAGGAGTAGGGCAGGGAGCGGCAATTATTTATGAGAGTATTTAGTGTCTGCAAGAAAACTCTGTAATTGGGAACTGATAAGCGTTCTAAAAG
>JBDTVX010000283.1:0-7928 GCA_040007015.1 Ferruginibacter sp.
TATTGCCTGTAAATTTTTCAATTTCTGTTTTCCACTGGTATTTTAATGAGGTTGGGCAAATGATGAGCGCTGTATTGATATTAAATTGCTGTCTTAAAACCTCAGTGCTCACAATGGCCTGCAGTGTTTTGCCCAGCCCCATGTCATCCGCCAAAATGCATCTTCCTGCTTTTACCGCGAACAGAACTCCTTTTTCCTGGTACCGGAATAATTTGGCTTTGCTGATATCCTTGAATAAAGCGTTTCGTTTTTCGGATACCATTCGCTGACGCTGCTGACTGTTTCGCTCCTGCACTATATATTCAAGCGCATCGGGGTAGCACCGGAATTCTGGATGAAGATTATGTGCTTTTTGAAGGAAAATCTCGAACTTCAAAAAAGATGATCCCAGTAAAACCATATTGTTATTAAAAAACCCTTTTGCCAGTTTATTATATTGGTCCGTATTTTCTGTTCCAATACGGAGTTTTACTTTTCGCTCATTCCTGTAGTCCAGGTAAACGGAGGTATACGGTGGAGTGTAGGGAATCCCTAATTGCTTTTTTAAAGCCGGCTTTGTATTTATGTTTAACAAAACAGCTTCTATGTGTTTGCAGGTGCCCAACTGGTTGGTCTTAAAATCTGGACAGCTGCAAAAGTTAAGTGAATTGTCTGCGCTTCGCAGGGCGACTTTATAAGTATTGGCTGTTTTGTCATTGTGCACATTGTAATCGCCAAAAACCAATCCATCACTCGTTTTTTTGATGCTGAAGTTTTCGTCTTCCGCTATTTGCCTGCGCAAAATTGTCTGCCATTCCGTATCAGTCATATCAGCTGGTTTACGTGTATGCGACACCCTTATTTTTATAGAGGCATGTTTTTTTGTGCGTGGTTTCTTTTTCATTTTTTAGTTTGAAATGTAATTTAATTTAGAAAACAGCATCATAAAAATGAGTTGAGTAATTTGTGGAAAACTATGCTTTTAGAATTTACCACTTGTGGTTAGTTTATTTTATACTGGGGTATTAAAAGGATAAATGACCGCTTATTTATTTTGGAATCCTATTAAACCAGCCCACCCAGTTTGCATTTACAAGTTTGAATGTATTGGATGAAGAATAATTAATTGTTTATGAAATCTTTACAATAGTGCTGAATTTATTTATGAATTTATGAATTTTATAAATATCTTTTATGACTGAAACCATTGATTTCACTGGGTTCCAGCTAATTCTATTTTCTTCTGTTAATAAATAATTAAAAATATATTTGGCGGATTGAAAAAAATAGATTCATCTTTGCGGTGCAAAAAATAATAATCATGCAACGCAATATTTTACATACCGAATCAAAAAACAGGTGTAGTCCGATAGCGGATCAAACGGTTTTCGGTGCAAATTATGCGGGTGCGTAACCATAAAGTTTACCAACACTGAGTAATAAGCCCCGAAAAAAATTCGGGGTTTTTTTATGTAAAAAAATTAGAACAACATCTTTCAGCGATAAAAAATATGACAACGATACCGATACATCAATTACCCATTCAGAGGTTTAGCAGCGGGCAAAGTATTTGTAAACGCATTGGCATGCTTATGGGAGATCTGTATCCAGACATACGACCGTGGTATACGCAAACGCTGGCGCGATAAGCCTTCAGCGATAACGAACAACCCGGCCGGATTAAAAAACTGACCGGGTTTTTTTATGCCGGGAATAATAAACGGTAACATAAAATTTTTAAGAGTGATATCGTTTACCGGGAGTGGTATAATAGCGACAGATAATTACGGTCCCGGGCCTGACAGGTTTTTAAAACCTGTCAGGCTTAGAACCGGTTCGTTGGTGTAATGGCTAACATCACAGATTGTCGATCTGTTGAAATGGGTTCAATTCCCATACGAACCGCAAAATTATTAGGGGGTGCAATGATAAGCATTTTAGCATTTGACCCGGAGATGTTGGTTCCCTGTCCGACTGAGTCATTCAGGCGGGGAATCGAGTCCTGGTGACACTTAAAAATGTGACTCAAAACCTGTTAGGTTTATAAATGTTGTCTTTAGTTTATTTGGTAAAATGTTCCGTTGTGAGCGGAAAGAACAGGGTTCGAGCCCCGGGGACAACCAGCTCATGAATAATGAGTAATGGCATTATTCAGGAAAGATAATGCGACTTGGTGTAAAAGGTAACATGTCCATCTTCCTCTCTTTCTGGGAGGTAAACATAAGATGAATGTTTTCAGTTCAAATCTGAAAGTCGCACCACAACCGGCTTATAGTTCAACGCCCGCCCGGATGACGTCATTCGAACGGGGTAAGAGCAGGAAACTTATACGCTCAAGGTTAACAGTTCGAATCTGTTGGTTCCCTGTCCGACTGAATCGTTCAGGCGGGTAATCCTGTAACCGCAGTAAAAAAAAATTGGCTCGTAGCTCAATGGAAGATGCACCGAACTTTTAATTCGGGGGCTGAGAGTTCGAATCTCTCCGGGCCAACAAAAAGGAAACATAGTTCAATGGTAGAACGGCTGCGTGTTAAGCAAAGGGTTGAATGTTCGAATCATTCTGTTTCCGCAAATGTGAGTGCAACGAAGTTGGAGCGTCGTGGCGGTTTGTAACACCGTTGCCTTCGGGTTTAATAAGTTCGAATCTCCTTCTCTCTGCAGGAAATATTTTGGAGCCTTGACAGAGTGGTAATGAGCGGGCCTGCTAAGCTTTGGCTCCCGGTAAAACCGGGACGAAGGTTCCCTGCCCGATTGAATCGTTCAGACGGGAGTTCCTTCACTCTCCGCAGATGGTGAGTTGGCAGATATGGTAAATGTACCCGGCTGCAAACCGGGGGAACAAAGTTCGAATCTTTGACTCACCTCTTTTTTTGGACGAATAACTCAATTGGTAGAGAGCCGGTTTGAAGTACCGGTAGTATAGGTTCCCTGCCCGATTGAATGGTTCAGACGGGGATTCCTGTTTCGTCCGCAAATGCGTCATGGTTGATGTATTGATCCGAATGCTTATTCTGCTGTGCATAAGTATGGTGGGAAAAGCCAAATTGAAAAACAAATGTTGAATGGAGCGTCGCCAATGAAGTTCAATCAGGGAACAAATGTTGGTACCAAGAATTTTTAATCAAACTCCTTAAGGAGATGGAGGCAACACAATGAAAAGGCAATGGAGAAAACTCAACGGGCAAAAAATACTTCAGCCGGTAGAAGATGAAGTAAGGGCCGCCGTAATAAGTGAAAAAGAAATGGGCCACGAACTGAAAGTATGCATTGGTACCGATAGCCAGGTGAAGGCCTGCCGGAATAGCAAAGCTGGGTCGGGGCGTATAACTGAATTTGCTACCGTGATCGTTTTTATACGGAAAGGAAAAGGGGGCTTTATGTATGTCTGTAACGAAACTACTTTGCAAAAGACGGGCATTAAAGAGAGGATGTTGCTGGAAGTAGCTAAGAGTATTGAGGTAGCCTATGCACTGTGCAGGATATTTACTTTATACAATGTGGATATGGAAGTGCATGCCGATATCAATACCAATCCCTCCTTTAAAAGTAATGATGCATTGAAGGAAGCGATGGGGTATATCATCGGTATGGGATTCGCATTTAAAGCAAAACCGGATGCATTTGCAAGTAGCAGTTGTGCTAATAAAGTGGTACAATCAACGCACCGGTAAAATGAATTATTTAAAATGTATAATACGGATATGGCACAGGTAATAATAATAGCGCTGTTAATTGTTAGGGTAATCATTTGGATTATTCCCGGAGCGGAGTGTTTTATACAACGCCTGCTCAGGTTGGTAACACAAAGGGTATACCGTCTCAAAAACGTGGGCATCTTCGATAATAGTTATATTGAAGTGAAGGCTTTTTACCTGCAGGAATTTGGCAAACCGCCTTGTATCAGTTTTATCAATAGCCTGGATGTTGGCAAGGCGTATGAATACATAAATAGTGGAGCTGCAGGAAAAGTGATAACCGTTTATCAAAGCAATTATTATAGCTGGCAGCAAAAAAGACAGGAGTTCAACAAAACCATTTTCAGGCTGGAAAATAAAATAATGATCGAACTGGGGAATGATTATGCGGAGGTATTGTTTGATCATAACCAGTATGGCTATGCGAATGACCTGGTGGACGTTTTCACCGGATTCAAAGCGGCTGGAAAAGTAGATAAGTATGAGATCAATATCATCACGCTTACAAATGGCGGCCCCGAATTAAAGGAACTGGAGATCAGGCCAACCAGTTTGGATATTGACCTGTATTACAATGATGATTTTAAAAAAGTAGATGAAATAATCAGGACGAGACTGGAAAGGGAAGAAGATAAGGGGATCATTCTTTTGCATGGTTTACCGGGCACTGGCAAAACCACTTACCTGCGATACCTGATCGGGAAGATAAAAAAGAGGATACTCTTTGTGTCGCCGGGAGTGGCTGGAAACCTGATGAATCCGGAATTTATTGACCTGCTGATCGATCATCCGAATGCCGTGTTGATAATAGAAGATGCAGAGAATATCATTATGGATAGAAAAATCAACAATAACAGTAGTGTAAGCAACCTGCTGAATATAAGTGATGGGTTGTTGAGTGATTGCCTGAATGTGCAGATCATCTGCACCTTCAACAGTGCGTTGCATTTGGTAGATAGCGCTTTGCTGAGAAAAGGGAGATTGATCGCTAAGTATGAATTCGGCAAACTGAATGCCGTAAAGGCTCAGCGACTGAGTGATCACCTGGGTCATGGCAAAAAGATCACACAAGCTATGACCATTGCAGAAATAACCAACCCGGATGAATTGGATATTGTTCTGCCGTCTGTACAGGTGGTGGGATTCAGGAGGGAAGAAATAATGAATTAAAATATTGTTGATGCGACGTTGATGTTGAAAGAGATGGAAGACGCGGAAAGGTTAGCCAACAAGATCAGCAATACCAGTGTAAGTGGCAATGGAGCATTGGTGGAGCATCTGAAGCAGGAATTTGTACCCCTATCCCCTGAAGGGGAGTAAGAATAACATCCGGTATTATTTGGTGCCGGATGTTATTTTTATTGGGAACTTTACCATTGTGCTGATATTGGGTTTAGTTGAGTTGCTGGTTAAAAAGTTAAGAATTTTATGGAAGTTAAAATCAAAAATTGTTTTAAAAGCGGAATGGAAAATATAAAACAAATATTAAAGGAAATAGAACAAATGAAAAATATAAAAATACTCTATGCCTGCGAAACGGGCAGCAGAGCCTGGGGCTTTCCTTCACCGGATAGTGATTATGATATCCGATTTATTTACATGCATGAAAGAGATGGGTATTTATCATTGAATCAGAGAAAGGATACGATAGAGTGGATGGATGGTGATTTGGATATAACCGGCTGGGATTTGAGAAAGTCTTTGGTATTATTACAGAAATCAAACGTTCCTTTGATAGAAAGATTTCAGTCACCAATTGAATATTATTCAGCCCCTGGCTTTAAAAAAAGAGTTTGAGAAATTGATAGAAAATTATTATTCGCCGACGGCAGCGTTTTATCATCATTACTCATTGGCAAAAAAGTTCTGGGAAAATTTGAAAGAGCTGGATGAGTTTAAACTTAAGAGTTATTTTTACCTGGTAAGGTCATTGTTATCCTGCAATTGGATAGTAAAGGATAATTCAGTACTGCCAATGTATATCGAAAGCCTGATGCAATATGTAGGGGAAAATTATAAAGCCAGGTTACGAAAGTTGGTAGCACTAAAAAGCCAGAGTTGATGAGAATTACTCACTTTAAACATCATACAGAAGCAACAGCTATGCAAATATTAAAAGATGTACTGGCATCCCCGGAAAAATATTTAAAAGATGAAGTGCTTGCCAAAATAGCAGAAAAATTAATGTCAGCAGAGTCTTCGGAAACTCCTCCTTTGGAGGGGCTTGGGAAGGCTATTACTTTAAACGAAAAGGGCATCCACTACAATGTATTTGGTGCAAGCCAGATAGAAGACGGCGCCATAGAACAAATGGAGATCGCTTCCAGATTGCCGGTATCAGTGGCGGGGGCTTTAATGCCTGATGCTCACCAGGGATATGGATTGCCGATTGGCGGCGTACTGGCAACCAACAATGCCATCATTCCTTATGCGGTGGGTGTGGATATCGGTTGCAGGATGTGCCTGAGCATTTTTAACCTCCCCGCAACTGACCTGGAAAAAAGAGTGTCTTTTTTTAAACGCGAATTAATTGCTCATACCTTGTTTGGCGCTGGCAGGGATTTTAGCAGCAATGCCATCCATGGCGGATTGACAGAACATGAAGTGATCGATAGAAAGGAGTTTAGCGAGATCGCATTTTTAAACGGTCTGCAAACCAAGGCTGCCCGGCAGTTGGGATCTTCCGGCAGTGGCAATCATTTTGTAGAATTTGGTGAAGCCGCCATTACTGATCCGCAAAATCAATTCGGCCTGGCTCCGGGTAAATACATTGGTTTGCTGAGCCATAGTGGTAGTCGCGGACTGGGGGCCAATATTGCCCATCATTATACGAGGATCGCCATGGAAAAAACCGTATTGCCAAAAGAAGCAAAACACCTGGCATGGATGGGGCTGGATACGGAAGAAGGAATGGAATACTGGCTGGCAATGAATTTGGCGGGTGATTATGCAAGCGCCTGTCACCATGCAATTCATAAAAAAATAGCCAGGGCAATTGGGGAGCAACCGGTAACCATGGTAGAGAACCATCACAATTTTGCATGGAAGGAAATGCTGGATGGCAAAGAAGTGATCGTGCATCGTAAGGGAGCCACCCCTGCCGGCAAGGATGTGCTCGGTATTATTCCCGGTAGCATGACGGCACCCGGTTTTATTGTAAAAGGAAAGGGCGAAATTGCATCCATCAATTCTGCCAGTCATGGCGCAGGGCGTAAAATGAGCCGCACCAAGGCATTGGCTAATATCACACACGAAGCATTAAAAAAAGTGCTGAAAGAATATGGGGTTACGTTAATTGGCGGCGGACTGGATGAAGCGCCTTTTGCGTACAAGGATATACATGAAGTTATGCAAAGCCAGAAGGCACTGGTAGAGGTGCTTGGGGAATTTTATCCGAAAATTGTGCAAATGGATGGAACGGATCCGCGTAAAAGGAGGAGGCAGTCTAAACCGGCAAATGAGAGCCTGGAAGGAGAATAAATTTTCACGCAAAGAGGCAAAGGTACAAAGTTGATATTGCATACTTTGCGTCTTTGTCACTTTGCGTCTTTGCGTGAAAACCCAGGCGTGGATAAAATCCATTATTTTTACGCGTAATAAAAATTATATGCAGGAAGAAATGGATGAGATAAAAGAAGTGTTCCGGAATTATAGCAGCGAGCGAATGACGGGAATCGATAAATTGCCACAAGCCGGTAGTGAGCGGCATTATTTTCGTATTCACACCAACGGTAAATCATTTATCGCCACATACGGCGCCAATATAAAGGAAAATGAATCCTTCATTTATTTTTCACAGCACTTTCATAAAAAACACCTGGCTACACCGGAAATATTTTATGCCAGTTCAGACAAAAAGATTTACTTACAGGAAGACTTTGGCGATATCACATTATTGAATAAACTGGAAGAAAGCGGCTACACCGAATACGTGTATGATCTCTACAAAAAAAGTTTGCAGCAACTGGCTTTACTCCAGGTGAAGGGGAACGGGGGGCTGGATTATAAAAGATGCCTTACCAATGCGTCTTTTGGTAAACAGGCCATCATGGCTGATCTGCTCTATTTCAAATATTATTTTTTTGATGCATTGCGGAAGCCCTATGACAAGCAAAAGCTGATCGATGACTTTGAGGCCCTGAGTAATTATCTTTCTCATACAGAGTATAAATATTTTATGTTCCGCGATTTCCAGAGCAGGAATATTATGATAACCCCTGATGACAATGTTCATTTTATAGATTACCAGGGCGG
>JBDTVX010000284.1:0-7917 GCA_040007015.1 Ferruginibacter sp.
GATCGCTATGGGAGGAGTGGCGCACAAGCCCTGGCGTGCACTGGAAGCAGAAAAATTTTTGACCGGCAAAGAAGCAACGGAAGCCAATTTCCGGGAGGCCGCAGAAATGGAAATGAAACAGGCCAAACCACTTGAACACAATCAATTTAAGATTGAATTGGGAGCACGAGCCATCACCCGGGCGTTGATGCAGGCGATGAATGGAGGAAACGCTTAATTCATTTTTAATCATGGGTTTCTATTTAATAATTTCAACGGATTGAAAAACATATATAATGAATGAACCAGGAAAAAATATTGGCCAGGGTTTTGACCGTATTGACGGCATTTTAAAGGTGACCGGAACTGCAAATTATGCAACGGATTATAAGATCAAAAATATTGCGTATGCCGTGATTTTTAAAAGCACGATTGCCGCAGGGGAGATTATGAATATCGATACCAGCGAAGCGGAAAAGGCCGCTGGTGTTTTAACCGTTATCACCCATAAAAACGCACCTAAACTAAATGTCAAAGGCGGTATCCGCGGCGGAGCGCTGCTACAGGGGCCCAACATCGAATTTTACGGCCAGCACATCGGTTTGGTGGTTGCAGATTCTTTTGAACAGGCCCGTTATGCAGCGCTGCTAGTGAAAGTCGATTATAAAAAAACGGATGCCAGGACAGATTTTGATAAGTTGGAAAAAGAGGCAGTTGTTCCAAAGGACAAAGATAAAGCAGATATGATCCGCGGAGATGTCGAGACGGCATTTGCAAATGGCGAATATACAATTGAAGCTGTATACGAAACTCCCATTGAGCATCACCATCCTATGGAGCCGCATGCTACGATTGCTGTGTGGGAAGGCGAAAAACTTACCCTGTACAACGGTGCGCAAATCGTTAATGGCGCCCAGCGGGCAGCAGCGGCAACACTTAAAATAAGCCCGGAAAATGTTCGTGTAATTACACCATTTATTGGGGGAGGCTTTGGTTCCAAAGGCGGTCAGTGGGCCAACATTGTGCTTGCGGCTGTTGCTGCAAAAATGGCGAACCGTCCGGTGAAACTTGCACTGGCCCGGCACCAAATGTTTAATTCAGTCGGGCTTCGTCAAAGGAACCGCCAGAAAATTCGCCTTGCAGCGACGAAGGATGGTAAACTAACTGCACTTGCACATGAAACAAGAACGCATTGCGCTTCGGACAACGAATTTATAGAACCCTGCGGCGACTGCTCGAAACTGATGTATGAAACTCCGAACTCGCTGATCACTTATCGCGTGGTACCCATGAATATTATTCTTCCTACCTACACCCGTGGTCCGGGTAAATCAACCGGTAGTTTCGCGATAGAATCGGCGATGGATGAGCTTGCTTTCAAACTCAATATGGACCCTATTGAGTTTCGCCTCAAAAACGAACCCGCTAAAGACCCATCCAACGGCAAGCCCTGGTCGTCGAGGGCAACCGTTCAATGCCTCCGGGAAGGTGCCAGGGTTTTCGGCTGGGAAAAACGGAAAATGCAACCCGGCCAAATTAGCGAGGGGAATTACCTGGTGGGCTATGGGGTATCAGCCGGTACTTATCCAACCCGCCAACAGGAAACATCTGCAATCGTAAAGCTAACACGTAAGGGTAAAGATGTGAAAGCTGCTATTGAACTGGCCGCTTCTGACCTGGGAACGGGAACGCATACGATCCTTGCGCAAACGGCTGCCGATGCATTGGGGTTAACAATGAAGCAGATCGATATTAAGATCGGTGATTCTGATCTGCCACCTGCCGCAGGATCAGTGGGTTCGGTAGGTGCGGCAAGCTTTGCTAATGCCGTCAATGATGCCTGTATTAAGATCACTGAAGAACTGATCGCAAAATCCGGCAAGGACTTTTTAGTTCGCCCGACCGCCGCACAAATGATGATCTCTGAAAACATCGCGGCATTTGAAACCAGGGTGGATGCCAAACCACCTTCCGATGCGGGCAAATATTCGTCAAATGCCTTCAATGCAAATTTTGCAGAAGTGTGGGTAAACAAATCGACAGGAATGGTAAAAGTACACCGCTTCCTTGCGGTAACCGGGGCCGGCAAAATTTTGAATCCGAAGACCGCGCGGTCGCAAATTATCGGCGGAAATGTATGGGGGATTGGGATGGCGCTGACGGAAGAATCGCTTATCGATCCGCGTTGGGGAAATTTTATAACCCGCTCCTTTGCCGATTATCATGTACCATCGAACCTGGATATCGGAACGATGGAAACGATTTTTATCGATGAAGAAGATAAGATCCCCAATAAGCTTGGAATAAAGGGAATAGGTGAAGTCGCTATCGTTGGAGTTGCAGCAGCCATCGCCAATGCTGTTTTCAATGCTACCGGAAAACGCATCCGGGAATTGCCGATAACCCCGGATAAATTATTGTGATGTTTTTAAAACGGCATTCTCCAAGAAAATAAACTCCGCTGTTGGTCCTGGTTCGTTCATCGTTGTAGAATTTATCATTGTTCCATTTGGAAGGATTATTTATGATATAATTTGAAATGATGTGACAGGATTGCTCGTTTCTAATTATGTGTTAGAAATAATTCCGTTGCCATAATTTGCCTCTAAACTGTTGCCATCCAAAATTTTTTACACCACGGCTGTATTCAACGGTGGAAATGGATTTGTATGCGTCCATCATGTCGCCAACGGTAGTATTTTTTGGGATGATCGCCGGATCAAATTGAATGGTTTTGGGAATCCATGTTTTGGAGACCCAACGGGGCAATACTTTACGATTGCCCCGTTGCGGGTAGTACATTATTATTTTGGCGTCCTCGTGATCCGGAGGGCCCATGTTATCCAGGGCACCCACAATGGGTGCCCATACGATTTCAACGATGCCATGAAAATGGTTTGGCATAGTCATATATTCCTGCAATTGAATGTTTTTAAAACGGCCTGTTAATGCCAACCATTCCGCGTCAATCATTTTTCCTTCATCATTAAATATCATTTCGTTATTTTCAATTTTACCAAACAAACACGCCCTATCCTGAGAACAAATGGTTATAAAATATAATCCTTCCTGCGAATAATCATATCCCTTTATCCTGATTGACCTGCGGTGGTGTATGTTAGGATTGTAAGGCATATTCTTTTTCAATCGCCATTAGATGCTTTTTGTTAAATGGTTTTTTTTAATTCTACGAAACCAATTATTTTTTGTTGGCAGATGTTTTCTAATTTTTTGGCCACCCTAACAATATTGCTACTTCATTGTATTGCAATTAAAGGTATGTTAATTGAAACTTGCTATGGAAAATGGAATGCCCCTGCCGTCACCTCGCCGGTAATCAAAATTTATATTCCGAAAAAGACACCTGAAATCTATGAACCGAATAATATGTCCCGGTATTAATCATGCATAGCGTATTTTTGAAAGTGCGGGAAGTCTATAATTATATAGCTGCCTTTGATCCAGGATAATACCTTATCAACCTGATTAACCCTTATTAAAAATTTTATACCATGAAGAAACATTTTATTAACCCGGTAATACCGATTGTTTGTATAGCCCTGTTATTTTCAGCTTTTTTAAATGCACAATCACCCATAAAGCAGGAAAAGCTTACCCGCTTTGAAATGCAGTCTTCCTTTATTATTAAAGAAAAAGGGAACCTGTTATCTTCTCCGCAATATGTTACCAAAGATTATTGGTTTCCCGTAACGGTGCCCTCCACCGTACTTACTGGGCTGGTAGCGAATAAGGTGTATCCCGATCCCTACACGGGTATGAACAATATGCTGATACCGGATGCTTCCGATTCTTTTAATCAACAATATCACCTGGCGCAATACAGTCACATCCCCAATGAGCCAAATCCCTGGAAAAAACCTTATTGGTATCGTACCACTTTTCCTGTACCTGCAACGGATGAGGGACAGCATTTTCAATTGATCTTTAAAGGGATCAATTACCGGGCAGAGGTTTGGCTGAATGGAAAGCTGATCGCGGACTCATCGCAAATGGCGGGAATGTTTGAACAATACGACCTGGATGTAAGCGCCGCCATATTGCCCGGTAAAGAGAATGCGCTTGCCGTAAAGATCTTCCCGCTTGATTACCCGGGACTGCCCGCGCGTCCTCAACTAAAAGCGCTCGATGATTTTTATGATAACGGCGGCCCTACCGGTGATATTGGTAAAAATGTTACGATGCTAAGCTCGGTCGGCTGGGACTGGATACCTGAAGTGAGGGATCGCAACATCGGTATCTGGCAACCCGTACTTCTTCGTACCACGGGGCAGGTAGTGATCAGCAAACCACAGATCATCACCGACCTGCCTGCCTTGCCGGACACTGGTTTGGCAAAGATCTCACTGAACCTGCAATTATCGAACTATACCACCTTTCTTCAACAGGGAAAATTAAAGATCAGCATCAGCCCAGAGAATTTTAACGGCCCTTCAATCAATTTCACCAGGGATGCTATAGTGGATGGGGCCGGTTCAAAGGAAATAAAATTGAATGCCGTCAATACCCCGCAACTACTTCTTAAAGCTCCCCGCCTATGGTGGCCAAATGGATACGGGGTAGCATTTTTATACAAGATCCGCATTCAATATATTAACAGCGGTCATGTATTGGACGATACCTCTATTGTCTTCGGTATTCGCACCGTGAGCTCATCAACAGTGGAAGTGAATGGCTGGGTGCGCCGGGATTTTTATGTAAACGGAAAAAGAGTGCACCTGGTAGGTGGCGCCTGGGTGCCGGATATGATGCTCAACCGCGATTACCAGCGATACGACGATGAGTTACATCTTTGCCGCAATGCGAATGTAAACCTGGTGCGGATCTGGGGTGGAGGTCTTGGTGAGACGGATGATTTTTATGAATTAGCCGATCGTTATGGCTTGCTGGTATGGCAGGACTTCTGGATAACAGGCGACACCAATGGCGGATTCAAAGGATCCGCAGACTTTCCATTGGAATCTTCCGTGTTTATAAAAAATGTGATCAGTACCATTTATCGTATACGAAACCATCCGAGCCTGCTGGTTTGGACTGGTGGAAACGAAGGCCATGCAAGGGAAGAATTATACAATGCCATGCGGGATAATGTAGCTTCCATTGATGGCACGAGGCCTTTTATCCCTTGTTCTTCAGGATTTTCACATACACCGAAGGAATGGAAAGCATCCTGGCCCGATAATAAACCTTCCGGTGTGTACAGTGGCGGACCATATTCATGGCAGGATGAAGCGACATATTTTTCATTGGTCAATGCGGGTAAGGATTGGTTGTTCAAAGATGAAACGGGAATACCTTCGCAGCCTCCTTACAATACCCTGGTGAAGATCATACCAAACCTGGCACCCGATAGCACACTCCCTTACCCGCTAAACAATACATGGGGTTATCATGATGCCTGCACAGGTAATGGAAAGTATGATACGTATTATAAAGCGATGACCGATCGTTACGGGCAGGCGACAAGTATAAAAGATTTTTCTGAAAAAATGCAGTTACTGAATGCCGGCGGCTACCGTGGCATATTCGAAGCAGCGGGACATAAACTGAATGAAACCGGTGGAGTGATGCTCTGGAAACTGAATGCGGCTTTTCCAAGTGTAGTATGGCAGGTATATGACTGGTACCTGGCACCAAATGCGGGATATTATTTTATGAAGAATGCCTGTGAGCGGGTACACGTACAACTGAACCTGGATGACTCTTCCGTTGTGATCATTAACCGTTCTTACAAGGCTGAGCAAGGCCTTCATTTCAATGCACAGGTGGTAAACATGCATGGCAAGTCTTTATTCAAACAGGAAGGCAATACCGGCATTGATACAACAGCCACTAAAAAATTGCTGGATTTGAAAACCCTGCTTCGCGATACGCATGAAATTTCTTTTGTACTTCTTTCGCTGGAAGACAGACAGGGAAAACAAGTATCACGGAATGTTTACTGGATGTCGCCCGGGCATGATTTCACAACGTTGCGTCAAATGCCAAAAGCAATTGTACAGGTTAAGTTGATAAGCGAAAAGAAAATAAATAATACGATCACGCGAACCGTTAAATTCAGCAACGTGTCTAAACAACTGGCATTTTTCCTGAACCCGCAATTAATAAGTAACGGTGAAGAAATATTACCATGTTTCTGGTCGGATAATTATTTTTCAATACCGGCAGGCCAGTCAGTAACGGTAACGGTTAGTTGCTCAATAAAGAGTGATCCACAAAACCGCGCCGGGCTCAGGCTGGAAGGATGGAACCTGCCAAAGCAGGAAATAAACCTGGATCACCCGGGCTATGCAAAGCATTGACGAATGGTAGAAATTGTTTCAATTATTCAGGAAATAAATGCTCGACTTTTTTTTGTAACAAATTGTATTGATTAGTGCAAATTCGTGCATTAGCGGCCACCCCATTCGCTTAATATATTTTATGCATATTAAACCAGGAAAAAAAGGAGCCCGTAATTTGCTGACCCACACCTGAATTTTGAAACGCATAGACTTCAACCGACTGGTTTGCAAAAAGATAAAAATCGGCAGAAATATTTAATTGAATATCCTCGTTGAACACGCCTGCAGGTACTGTATTCCTTACCAGGCGTTGCTCTCCTAAGTCCATCCCGCCACTACTCAAACGATGAAAAGTAAGTTGGTATAATCCGGCATCTGCACTTGGATAATTGATGCTGATATCTATGTGGTAGAGCCCATCCGATGGTACTGTCGCCCTTGCTGTTGCGGGATCATACAGGTTGCCATCGTCGCTTTCCTCCACATTAAAAATGGAAACTTTTGTGTCTACCCCCGTCGCAATATTCTGGTGGTTGGTAATTGCAGGCGCAGTACCCCGAGCGGTAAACCCAATTTTTGGAACAGCTACAGTTTGCCAGGCCGGTGAACCGGTTCCGGTTGAGGTTAACACCTGCCCCGTGCTGCCGCTGTTGCCATTCGTTTTTAATGCACCTGAGAAGTTTATATTTCCTTTTACATCAAGTATTTCTGCGGGCGTAGTATTATTTAGGCCTACTTTGCCTGTTGGTAAAATGATCATGATGGAATCATAATTATTACCCGGCAAATCAGATTTTGATGAAAACCATAGCCCGTTTTCCCGGTTTGAGGATAAAATAATATCAGTTCCCTGGTTGCCGGCAGTACGATTGCTGAAAATAAGTTGCGTCGTATCTTTATAATCATTGCTGCTTATTTTTAAATCGCTTTTAACCGGCTTTTTAACCTCCAGTTTTGCCTGGGGCGAAATTGTGCCAATGCCTACGTTTTGAGAAAAGGTGATGTGCCAGAGGCCATGGGCCGCAAGCAATAAAAAGCATATCTTTTTCATAATAGTTTTTTAGAGATAAATAATCCCTAAAAATAATAGTTGAGTTTAAGAAATCCAATCTTTCCGCACTTTTTCGCCACAATAGAGGTAAAGGTTAGGGAGAGATGGGTTTTAAAATAAAATTTCTAAGGTCGTAACGGGCCTGCCATATTGATATGGGATCGATCATAAGAATGATAGAACGGGGAATTGTACACCGGCTTATTTTTAATAGGGAAAGTAATTTTTAGAGCAAAATAATAATTCTAAAAAATAAACCATGAAAATAATTCAAAAACCCGCAAGCGATGAATTTCCGCCTTATTCAGCTATCTACATGGACCTGTTAAAAGATGACGGCCTGGTACTAAATCATCTGAAAGAAAATTTTATCAACATCAAAAAATTCATTTACAGTATTCCGGAAGAAAAATTGTATTACAGGTATGCAACAGGGAAATGGACCATTAAAGAAATATTGGTGCACATAATAGATGATGAGCGGATTTTTTCGTACCGCGCGCTGAGGTATGCCAGAAATGATAAAACAGCATTGGCGGGGTTTGAGCAGGATGATTATGCGCTTTACTCGGGAGCAAATGAAAG
>JBDTVX010000285.1:0-7911 GCA_040007015.1 Ferruginibacter sp.
AATTCGATATAACTCCGCTCTGTAAAGACTTTCAGAGTTTTCTTGCAGACTCTAGATATCCCCATAAGCAAATTAGCACATTAAGATATTACCTTCCACTCGCGGTCACGTATGTACGCAATTCTTTATTAAATTCTTTTTTATTCATTAAGTCATCAAGTCGCAGGTGCATCCTGTATTTCCAGTAGTGTTTGGGATTGGCCGGAATGTTGATCCGTTCTTCATTTGGATCGGCTCTTCTCAGGGTTTCATCTATTCCCATAATATCCTGTAATTGAAAAATACTCCACATAGCGGGCGAATACAAATGCTGGATAACGATTTCTTTATTGATCTTTGCCTCGCAAAAAAAAGGGGAAGTTCCATAATGCCCCAAAATGATATTATAAAAACGCTGGGTTTTTACCTGGTCTTCTTCCCACCATCCGCGGATGGTGCTCATATCGTGTGTGGAGGGCGTTACTACTGATAAATATGGTGCATCCGCAGGATGAAAAAATTCTTTTTGAGGATCTTTTGGCATGCGTTGGATCTCCAAACTAAGTATTCCCAATTGTCTCATCACATCGGGCACACAGGCCGGAACCATACCCAAATCTTCGCCACAAACCAGCATGTTGGTGCTTCTCTTCAGATCCGGTAATTTATTCATGGCTTCCTTCTTCCAAAAATCATCCTGACGGTGGAAGAAATAATTTATATAAAGTTTTTTTAGCTTTTGTTTTGAAGGATCATCCAGGTCCCTGAAGGAAGTTGTCTGGTCCATATTGATCCGGAAATGAAACTGCTGCATTTGCGAGCCTTCTTCTTCAAAAAATATTACATTGCTGATCATATCAAATAAGCCGTATTTGACCAGGTGATTCCGGGTAGTTTCCGGTAGCCCGTTAAAATAATGCTCCACTTTTCTTTGCGTATCAAAATCTGGTTTTATTTGAAAACTTCCGTCATTCCAAAAAAGGAAATGATCTTTTACATAAGCAGCTTCTGCGCCAAATCTTTCATTAACAATATGATCAGGAATATATGGCTTGCAATAACGATGATGCTGAAACGAAATAGCCTGCTGGTGCAATTCATTGATGTGGATGGGAATGGCCGGTACAAATTTTCCCATTATACCTTCAACCGCGTTCAGGGGAATACTCCAGATGCGGAAAAATCCAAGAATATGATCAATACGGAAGGCATCAAAGTATTCACTCATCTGTTCAAAACGCTTACGCCACCAGGCAAAACCATCCTCCTGCATTTTTTTCCAGTTATAAGTTGGAAATCCCCAGTTTTGCCCTTTTATAGCAAAATCATCCGGCGGCGCCCCTGCCTGGGCATTCATATTGTACAGTACCGGGGCCATCCATGCATCGCAGCCATAACGGTATATTCCGATGGGGAGATCACCCTTTACAATGATTCCATTTCTGTGTGCATAAGCTGTTGCTTCCTTTAATTGCAGGTGAAGGTGGTACTGAATAAAATAATGCAATGCAACGCTGTCATAATGCTTTTGCGTGGGAGACGCCAACCGCTGAATAGCGGCTTCATCAAAAACTTTTTGCGACTTCCATTGATTATAATCTGCCGTTTTGTACTTATCCCTTAAATAACAGAATGCCGCGTAGGGTACCAGCCAGTGCCGGTTCAACTCAAAAAATTCAAAATATTTTGTGTCATTTAAAAATTCCTCTTTTTGCAAAGTATATAACTCCCTGGCTACAGAAAATTTTAGGTTCATCACTTGCACATAATCAATATCGGGTAAATTATTGAGCTCGGTGCGCTTTTTATTCAGGGGTTTAATGATCGCCTCATTTTTACTTCCTGCAACGTTTTCAAGATTGAGGTATAAGGGGTGTAAAGCAAAAGCAGAAATAGCCGCATAGGGATAACTGTCGGTGAAAGTATGGGTTGCTGTTGTATCATTAATGGGCAATAACTGGATTAATTTCAGCCCGGTAATTTTTGCCCAATCCACTAATAATTTTATATCCGAAAATTCCCCCGTGCCAAATCCACTGCTGCTGCGCAAACTAAAAACAGGAATGGCAACCCCGGCGCCTTTCCAGTTTGGATAGGTGAGTTGCGCAAATCCATCGTGAATTATCGTAAGTGCAGGCTTGCCCGTTTCACTGTTCAGTGTTCTGTTCTTTCCCGATTCAAAGCCTTTAAATATTTTTTCTTTAGAGTGATACACTCCGTACTTATAAGCGATCGGGAAAATTTCATTGGAAAGATTTATCCTGATGGTCCACCAATTCCCTTCTTTAAAAAGAAAGAGCGGGTTGCCGGTCTCCCATTCGCCTAATTGAAGACCGCTTCCTGCGATACATAATATTTCATCTTCCTTTAGCAGCGGAGCCTTTACCTTAAACTCATGTGTAAAGGTTTTGACCTGCTTCGGTTTTACAGTCGGTGCTTTTGATTTTAATAAAACATCCTGGAAAGCTTTTGTAAAAAATGCGTTCTCAATATCACCGGCATGGTTCCAGGTATCAGATAAAACGATTTCGCCGGACCTGATCTTATTAAATTCTATGACCCGGTCGCTGCCCCATTCAATTACCTGCCCGCCGTCAGCCTCTTTGAGGATATACCGGTATTCTATATCAGGGATATGAAAATCAATTGCCTGGATATCTACCCTTCCACGCCACAATTCCTCGTTAAAATATTGCAGCGAAACTGCCTGGGTAAGATCATCATTTCCTAATGCGTTGTTGTTACCGGAAACAAATAAGGTTTGTCCGTATTTTGTAGAAAAACGGATAAAAAAGTGAAGTATCATTTATTGGCAAGGTTAAGAAGCAGCAATATAAAACAAAATGTAAAAAATACACAATAAATTAATTGATAATTGATATTTGATCGTATTTTCTGAATGCTTAGCATTTCTGAAATGGAGAATAGTTTGCATTGAAAGCATTATCAATTATCAATTATCAATTATTTCCTATTTTTGTCAAAATTATTTCTACAATGGAAACAACAAAAAAATCTACCGGCCTTTATTGGGTACTCTTTTTCGTATCAATAGCAGCTTCTGTATTTGTTTATAAAATTGGCGGTGGATATTGTTCAATGGTATTGCCATTCAATCTTACTTTTCTTGCAAAGGCGCTTGATTTGATGTAATATTTTTACACTTTTATTATTGCTTCAGGCTATTAATAATGACCGAAAATTCCGTAGCTACCAATGAGGATCCACCTACCAGTCCCCCATCTACATCCGGTTGGCCAAATATATCTTTAGCATTCCCGGCTTTTACGCTGCCTCCATATAGTATCGAAATAGTGTCAGCGAGCACATCGCTATATTGGGCTGCTAAAACATTCCTGATATGAGCATGCATTTCCTGCGCCTGCGCACTGGTGGCGGTTTTGCCGGTCCCAATGGCCCAGATCGGCTCGTAAGCTAATACAAATCCTGTTAAGTGTTCTTCTGTTAAATGAAATAAGCTTTCTTTCAATTGATTTTCCACATAACTGTTCTGTGTACCCGCTTCCCTCATAGCCAGCGCTTCGCCGCAGCAAAAGATGGGTTTCAATCCGTATTCTAAACAAATACTTACTTTTTCAGCAAGTGTTGCATTGGTTTCATTAAAATATTCCCTCCGTTCGCTATGGCCAATTATTACATAGGGTACGCCGATACTTTTCAACATTTCGGCGCTCACTTCGCCGGTATAGGCGCCGGATATTTTGCTATAGCAATTTTGAGCCGCTACCAATACGCGCTCCCTGCCTGCTGTTATATTTTGTATGGAAATTATATAAGGAAATGGAACTCCAAAAACCACTTCCTGGTTTTCGTTTAATTGAATGGAGCCTGCCAGTAAATCACTGGTCAAAGCTTCTGCCTGTTGAAGTGTAAGGTTCATCTTCCAGTTAGCAGCTGCTATTTGTTTTCTCATGTTGATTGTTTATGATTGATTGAAAAGTTGTTTTAAGATTTCTTTTTCGTGTTCTGTAATAATACTTCCTTTCAGTTTTTTCCAGTTATTAATATCCTTTAATACTTTGTCAAAGGTATATCTTTCTTTTCCCCATGTGAAATTGGCTACAAATTTTGGCGGAAAATAGAGTCCAAAAATATTACAACAAATACCTACAACCGTGCCGGTATTGAAAGAAGTATTGATGGCGCACCTGCTGTAATCGCCCATAAGCAGACCGCATTTTAATCCTACGGGCAAATAATCATTTGCTTCATTACTCCATACTTTTACCTGGCCGGCCGTATTTTTTACATTTGAGTTGGTGGTGCCTGCACCCAAATTACACCACTCGCCTATTACGCTGTCACCCAGGTAACCATCGTGGCCCTTATTGCTGTAGCCCGATATAACGGAATTTTTGATTTCTCCCGCAGCAGTGCAATATGGCCCGATTGTAGTGGCGCCATATATTTTACTACCCATTTTCAAAACTGCGCCTTCACACAAAGCAAATGGGCCCCGTATCATGCAACCTTCCTGTACCTGCGCATTTTTCCCGATATAGATTGGCCCATAAGATGCATTTAAAATGCAGTGTTCAACAACCGCTCCATCCTCTATAAAAATATTTTCATTACAAATAATTTTATTGGTGGATGAAACCGGCGCTGAAATTCTTCCGGAAGTGATCATTTCAAAATCCTTCCTGAGCGCCCAATCATTATATTGAAATATCTGCCAGGGATGATTCAGTATTTTCATAGCATCAGGTTCAATTATTTCAAAACCGCCATGCCCTTGCTTCTCAATAGAATTTACAAGACTTTCCAGCCATTCTTTGGCCGGCACTATGTTCGCCTGGAGTTTTGCAGGCAATACATTTCCGGTACCCGGGTTGTCTTTAAAATATGCGTCCTGATCATTGAATATTTGAATGGTCGGAAAATACGCCCATTTCTCCCTGATGGTCAATATGCCGATCCGAATATCAGCCGCATGCTTTGTAGCTGTAAAAGGATACAGGCTTTGCTTTACTTTCGTATCATCCAGGATTATTTTCACCGGTTAAAAATAATCTAAAAAATGATTCGGAACCCGGATTGTCTGAACCGGGATTTTAAGGATTGAAGGACTGCCGGGATTATAGCTTTTATAATGATTGTTTAATCCCACGTTATTTCAGAGTGTACCCCAAATTTTCTTATTGCTGCAATTAATGGTAACTGTTTTTAAATAGTTTCTGTCATTGATCATATTTGAAAACGATAAAGGAATAAAAATCCAGGACTCTCTATGTTCTCTTTATTCTCTATGTCTATGTGCCGATGTGGTTATACTGTAAAAAACAAAAATCCCCCCGGTAAACCGGAGGGACTCAAAGTATAGCCATGAAAAACAAACTTTAGTAATTTTTACTAATGCGCCTTCTTTTCGTAACGTTTTTTAAATTTATCAATACGACCCGCTGTATCAACCAATACATTTTTACCAGTATAAAACGGGTGCGATGTATTTGAGATCTCTAATTTAATTACGGGGTATTCTTTACCATCATCAAATTTAATGGTTTCATTGGAATTAGCAGTGGAACGACTTAAAAAAGTTGTGCCATTACTCATATCTTTAAAAACCACGAAACGATAATTCTTGGGATGCAAATCCTTTTTCATAATAATAAAAGTTTATGCATGGATTTTGCCATGCGATTTTTTAGACTGCAAATGTAAGGCTATTTGAGGAAAATAAAAAACAAAGACCACCCAAAAGTGTCAGGGAAGCCCTTGAATTGAAGAAGAAAGCCCATGGATAATCAAATGAAACTTCGTTGAGTCTCCAATCTAAGTTCCCCGCTGGTCAACAGGAACAAGTGCCTCTAACTCTTCATATTCGTTTGCTGCAAAGCAATCCCAACATTCCAGCTTTTTGATGCCTGGATGACATCCTGCAGGTCATCGATCTTTTTTCCTGTTACCCTGATGATATCATCCATGATCGCTACCTGCACCTTTAAACCACTGTCTTTAATCAACTTTACTATTTTTTTTGCATCTTCCTGCTTAATGCCATTTCTTACCGGAACCTCTTTTTTTACCACTTTCCCACTTTGATGAGGTTCCTTTCCCAGATCATAGATTTCGGCTGCCAGCCCCTGTTTCATACTCCGGCTGATCAGCACATCGATGATCTGGTTTAGTTTCATTTCACTGTCTGCTTCCAGGGTTAGCCTGAATTCCTTTTTATTTAATTCTATCACTACATGAGAACCCTTAAAATCAAAACGGTTGGTTATTTCCTTACTTACAGTATTGATCGCATTGTCTAGGGTTTGCAAATCTACCTTACTGGCAAAATCAAATGATGGCATAAAAGAAATATTATTGATAAGATATATGCAAATATAAAAAACACAGCCCAATATTGAGCTGTGTATTATTTGTTTATCATTCGGGTGTTAAATGTGCCTCCGGTGGCTATCGGGTGGGCAATAGCTAATGGAATTAATTATTAATTATTAATTATTAATTAATTCCCCCCTTTAACCCTGTTTTGCTCAGTTCCTGCACCGCCGGTTTTTCTTTTTTGTACCCCGCTGATAGGCTTACCGAACCGATATCCAAAACTGAGCGTAACAACTCTTGAATCCCTTTGCTGGCGGAAGGTTGCTTCCGTACGCTGGAAATTAATTTCCCCGTTGGCAGTCATCGTGTACAAAATATCGCGGACATTCAATTTCAATGTTCCTTTATTCTTTAACACTTGTTTTTGTATCCCTGCATTTAACTGGCCCATAGGCTTAATCAGGATCTGGCCTTCAATTCCGCTGGTTCGGTAAAATCCGGATAATTCCGCACTCCATCCTTTTTTAAACTTAAACTGGTTGGTGACGTTTACTAAAAAGTTGCCCGCTTTTATATTAATATTGTCGCCGTTCAATAGTCCTTTGTAATTATTATAGTTTCCTTCGGTGTATACCGTTGCAGACCACCATTTCTCTATGGGTATTTGTGCGCTTACCGAGACGCTGGCGCTATTTGCAGACCCAAAATTCCCTTGTTTTACTACAGTCGCATAACCCTTTTGTTCAAAAGTTTCGCTAAACAGGTCCTTGGTATTTGCATAATTGATAGTGGTAGTTAGAAACTGGTTGTAGGTGTGCGACAATTCAAAAGTATGCGCGTAAGAGGGCTTTAAAAATGGATTTCCTGCACCATACGTGTATTTATCAATGAAAAACAGGAATGGATTCAGGTCTTCATAGTCGGGGCGGTTAATACGCCGGCCATAAGAAAATCCAAACTGGTTTTTTGGATTGAGATTATAACTTACAAACATTGTTGGAAACAGGCCGGTGTAGCTTTTCTTGAAGGCACTATCCTGCCGCTGGGGGTTACCAAACTGGCGTCCGTTGTAATTAGTATTTTCAACCCTCAACCCTGCCTGTAAACCCCATTTTTTTACCTCCTTACTCATATTGAGGTAAGCTGCATTTATATTTTCTTTATAAATAAATTGGTTGGTTTTATCATAATCCGGCGTTTTTATATTTCCGATGATCTTGAAATAACCCGCTGTATTATCTGTTTCAACAAAACTGGTTTTTAATCCCGTTTCAATTTTCAGCCCGCTTTTTAAAGGATGTGTATAATCAATTTTACCGGAATAGATATTTATCACAGAAGGCAGTTCGCCTAACAATTTGTCGTAATTTTTTTCTGACCAGTCCGGTTCATACGATGTATTGGTAAAATTTTGATCCTTATGCGAGTTGTATGTAAGGTAATCCAAATCTGCAGTGAGTTCCCTGCCGGTAGAATCGTACTGATGGCGGAAGTTAAGGTTCACTGCTCCATTCTTCCACGCAGATTTTTCAGTACTGGCGGCAGTTACAATAGAATCTATAACACCTGTATTGCCTTTCAGGTAGCTGGTGTTATTGCCATCCTGGTGTGATGGAGTTGTAAAACCAGTCAGTA